>NZ_JBGTHY010000169.1:0-9005 GCF_041745955.1 Pricia sp. | reverse complement strand
CACCATTCCCCCGACATCGGGGCGGTCTTTGATCCGCTGGATGGCGGTGCCAATATCCTGTGTCATATATACGGCGGTACCATCGGAGCGCAGTACGATTTTTTTATCGAGGCCATCATCGGTGAGGTCGATCCAAACGCTACCGTCATCCTTACGATAAAAAACGCCTTTTTGAAGGCCTTCCACCACCACATCCTTACCTAATAGATAGGTATCACTTTCGTAATAGAGGGTATCGAAATCGACACCGAGGTTTTTATAGGTCTCCTCAAAACCCCTGTATACCCAACCGTTCATGGTTTTCCACAGGGCGACGACTTCTTTATCCCCTGCCTCCCATTTTTGGAGCATTTCTTGGGCTTTCAATACGATGGGAGCTTCAATTTCGGCCACTTTCGGGTCGATGCCTTCCGCAATTTTTTGGGCTACCTGTTTTTTATAGGCTTTGTCGAAGGCCACATAATACTTTCCTACCAATTTATCGCCTTTCAAACCGGTGCTTTCAGGGGTTTCCCCATTTCCAAAACGTTGCCAGGCCAACATACTCTTACAAATATGGATGCCGCGGTCGTTAATGATCTGCGTTTTGTAAACTTTCCTTCCCGAGGCCTTCAAAATTTCGGCGACGGAATATCCCAAGAGATTGTTCCGGATATGACCAAGATGCAGCGGTTTGTTCGTGTTCGGGGAGGAGTATTCCACCATGATCGCATCCTTTTTCAATTCGGTTACGAACCCATAATCCGAATCGTTTTTTATCCCATTAAAAAAATTGAGATAATAGGTGTCATCGATGACCACGTTCAGAAATCCTTGTATAACATTATAACCGGAAACGGCATCAACTTCCTTTTCAAGAAAACCCCCGATTTGTTCACCGATCTGCACCGGATTGCCTTTTATATGGCGTAGCATCGGGAAGACCATTATGGTAATATCGCCCTCGAAATCCTTCCGGGTAGGCTGGAATTCCACCGTCGGCAGTTCAATCGAAAATTCATTTAAGATGGCCTCTTTTACTTTTTGGGTAAGTATCTTTTCTAATTTCATTTTTCTTGCTCGCTTTCAGGCTGCAAAACTAATCATTTTTCAGGCTTTTCTAACCGCAAAGTGGGCACGCCTTTTTCTCCGGAAGACAGGTGAGATGCAGAGTGCCCAAAGAAATCATGCTTTGGCATTCGACTAAAATAATATCGGATTGATTCCCTTTTTTTACCTATTCCGTTTTCGGTACTGGTCAGTTACCGTTAACTTTATAAAAAATTGCAAATGCTAGTAAACGTATCCTATAACAATACCGAAATCACCCGAAAGGTCGACGCCGAGGTCGGCAAACCGTTCACCTTGAAAGAACGTTGGGCCATGGCAGGCATCGGTTCGCCGCGCTTGTTCATTACGGAAACCAGTATGGAAATCAGAAACCTGCTCATATTGGACAATAATCGTGACCAGTGCAACATAGAAATCCGCCCAAAAGGCATTATCGTGCGGTTCCGATCACTGTTGGAAACCTTTGCCCTGATCATACCCTTTTACAAACTCACGGTTTACAAAGGTGACTTGGCCATATATTCCATCTACCGCGACCATTACTTTATTAAGGTACAAGCGGATACCAAGGCCGTACAAAAATTTTTTAGAAAGTTGTTGGACTATAAGGCTGATAATGCACCGACTTCGGTCGAGGACCTTTGAGTTAAGAACCAAGTAGGTCCTAAAGGCGGGAGATAGATTATTGACGCTAGACTGAAAAAGGCTTGGCCCACAAAGCTTGAATTTGATCCCCAAAAACAAGGCCTTGCCATAAAAGCAAAGTAGCACGGCCGCCAAGGCAGAACTTTATACGAACAGCAGAATTTCGAATCTATGAAAATACTCCTAACGGGTGCCAACGGCTACATCGGTATGCGCCTGCTACCGCAATTGGTAGAGATGGGCCATGAAGTAATCTGCACGGTACGCGATAAGGAGCGGTTTGCCATTGATGAAGAAATGCGCTCGGCAATAACCATAGTGGAAATCGATTTTTTAGAGGATGTCGTCGTAGGAAAAGTCCCCAAAGACATTGATACCGCCTATTTTTTGATCCATTCCATGAGTTCTTCCACGGAGGCCTTTGTGGAGATGGAATCTAAAACAGCGGAAAATTTCAATCTGTACCTGAAGGATACCCAGGTCGAACAGGTCATCTACCTCAGCGGTATCGTGAACGATGAGAACCTGTCGAAACACCTCTGGTCAAGAAAGAACGTCGAGAAAATATTGTCGGAAGGCCCTTTTCGCCTCACCGTGCTTCGGGCAGGCATCATTGTCGGTTCCGGAAGTTCTTCTTTCGAGATCATTCGTGATCTCTGTGAAAAATTGCCCATTATGATTACCCCGAAATGGGTGCTGACCAAAACGCAACCCATCGCTATTCGCGACATAATGAGCTTTCTTACCGGGGTTCTGGGCCATAGAGATACTTTTGACGATTCCTTCGATATCGCCGGGCCCGACATACTTTCCTATAAAGAAATGCTGCATCAATATGCCGAACAGCGCGATTTTAAGAACTGGATAATCACCGTACCGGTCATGACGCCGAAACTGTCGAGCTACTGGCTCTATTTTGTGACCTCGACCTCGTACAAGCTGGCATTGAACCTCGTAGACAGTATGAAAGTGGAAGTAATCGCCAGGGATACCCGGTTACAGGATATCTTGGGCATCGAACCACACACCTATCGGGAAGCCATCGACATGGCCTTCAAAAAAATCGAACAGAATCTGGTGGTCAGCAGTTGGAAGGACAGTATGATCAGTGGCCGCTTTAAAAAGGATCTCGAGAAATATATTCAGGTACCCAAGTTCGGTGTTTTGAAGGATGAAAAAAAACTGCAGATCGACGACCCAAAACAAGTACTTAAAAATATCTGGAAGATCGGCGGAAGCAACGGTTGGTACTATGGTGATTGGCTATGGAAAATACGCGGATTTATGGACAAACTGTCCGGTGGTGTAGGCCTTAGGCGGGGGCGCACCCACCCCGATAGAATCTATGCCGGCGATTCGCTGGATTTTTGGCGGGTACTTTTGGCGGACAAAAAAGCAAAACGCCTGTTGCTTTTTGCCGAAATGAAGTTGCCCGGTGAAGCTTGGCTGGAGTTCAAGATAGATGAAAATAATATCTTGCACCAGACAGCCACATTTCGCCCAAAGGGATTGAAAGGACGCCTGTATTGGTACAGCATCGTACCCTTTCATTACTTTATTTTCGGGGGAATGATCCGGGGGATTGCGAAGGGGTGAAAAGGGCTGGATGCTAGAAACTCAGCGCCCAGTGTTTATAATTCCATATTCCCCATCTGTCGACAAAATACAAAGTTTGATTCTGCCCTTGGCAGGTTTAAGATTTAAAAAATAAGCTATCACTTCAAAACCTATCTTTAAAAACCCCCTGCTTACGGTCTCTATCGGGGTTATCTTCATCTGTTCGGGCGTTGTGTTCTTTGCGACGGAGGCCAGCTATAGAGCCATTGAGGATGCCTCGCTTTGGGTGCGCAACTACTTCGGATACTTTTATCTCTACTTGGGACTAGCCTGCGTTCTTTTACTTTTCGGTGTGGCATTTTCACCGTTGGGAAAACTCAAACTTGGTAAAAAAGATGACCAGCCTGAACATTCCCTTTGGGCGTGGACGGCCATGCTCTACAGTGCCGGTATGGGAGCAGGCATTCTTTTGCGGGCGGTTCAGGAACCGGTCTTTATGCAGCAGCATCCGCCCTATGCTTCCAGACTCGAACCCGATATCTTGGCTCTGGAATTCACCTTTTATCAATGGGGATTCACGGCTTGGGCCTTCTACGGTCTCTTCGCCATGGTCATGGGCCATGCCCTCTTTGTACGGAAAAAGAAAGTTCGGGTCAGTGCGACCGTTGAAGATACCATACCCAACAAAGTCGCCAGAAAAGGTATCGATATCACAACAATTATTACCACCGTATTCGGACTGATAGCTGCCCTAGGGCTTGGCGTCACCCAGATCAACGGCGGCCTGAACCATATTTTCGGCGGCGGTTTCGGATTGTCGGTTACCCTATCCTTAGCGGCCCTGATTTCTGCGATCGCCTTTTATTCCGCCTGGCAGGGGGTCAATAAGGGCATAAAAATAATATCCAAAGTGAACCTTCTGGTTACCTTTCTCCTGCTGCTCTTTATTTTTTTTACCAGTGACATGCTAGCCATACTCAAGGCCTTTGGAATAGCAACATCAAACTACCTTGTCGATTTCATCCCCATGAGCCTTGCCTATGGAAAATACAACCCCGGAATGGCATTTCTCACCGACTGGACGTTCTATTATTGGGCATTTTGGCTGTCATGGGCACCGTTCACCGGAATCTTTATTGCAAGGATATCAAAGGGAAGAACGCTGCGACAGCTATTGTTGGGCGTTCTAATCCTGCCCTCGTTGGGTACTTTCTTTTGGTTCTCCGTATTCGGCACTTCGGCTTTTCAATTGATAGAATCTTTTGGGGGCTACAACGACGAATTCGGAAACGTATTTTCATCACTGTTTATCTTTTTTAGCAATTACCCAATGGCGACCCTTTTGAATGTGGTCACCCTTTTTTTGCTCATCGGATTTTTAGTGACTTCGCTGGATTCCGCCGTTTTCGTCTTGAGTATGTTTACGGATAAGGGCAAGAAAGAGCCCAGTAAAAGACATCGCCTGATCTGGTCGGTATTCATCCTTTTGGCGACCATGGCGCTCCTCCTTTTAGGAAAGGCCAAACCCGACATCGACGTGCTGACCGCCGTGCAGAAATTATTGATCGTTACCTCGTTGCCTTTCGCGTTTTTCAGTATTGCGATGGCGGGTGTTTTCTTAAAGGAAATGTATTCGCGGCAGATACCCCGTTCTTGAGTAAACGTCTCTTCGCCGTACTTCACCCCAAATGCAGCGGTATTTCCCTGTGTCGTTTTCCGGTCAATCTGAAAACTGCGTTGGCAATAGCGGCACCGATCGGCCCTAGGGGCGGCTCGCCAACCGCCCCCGGAACATCGGCGCCCTGCAACAGTACCACATCGATTTCTTTGGGGGCGTGTTTCATCAATGCCATTTGATACGGTCCGTATATCGTGGGGGTCAGAGCGCCATCGACGACTTCCATCTTTTCGTAGAGTGCGGCGCTCATACCCATGATGATTGCCCCCTCACATTGCGCACGCACCTGATCGGGATTTACGACCAAGCCGGGATCCATGGCACAGGTTACCTTATGCACCTTTATTTCACGATTTTGGATGGATACCTCGACCACTTGCGCACAGGGTGTATTGGTATCCGTGGAAACCGCAAGGCCCATGGCCTTGCCATCGACAACCTCATCTTTGTATCCCGCTTTTTCCACGACAGCCACAATTACCGATTTTAAGCGTTTGCCACGCTCATCATCTTGAATATGAACTAATCGGAATTCCGCAGGATTCTTGTCCGCTTTTAACGCCAACTCGTCCATAAAACTTTCGATGGCGAAGGTATTTGCCAATAATCCCAAACCGCGCCACCAGCTTGTGGCAAAAGGAAGTTTTACCCGCCACGAAACGGCCTGATAATTGGGTATCACCCCATAGTGGATCATGCCCCCGCGCCATGCCCCGAGATCGGCACCTAAAACGGACTCCGCAATACCCGGCAGCATGGGGGACCCGAAAGCGACATCGCCGCTAGAAACGTTATGTTCCAAGGCCTCGATCATACCATTACTTTTCAACAGGGCTTTTAGCACGTGGTGTGTAGGCGGGCGAAACGTATCGTTCTGAAATTCTTCCTTTCTCGTAAAGAAGCACTGTACGGGCTTTCCGACGGCTCTTGACAGAACCGCGGCCTGAATGCCGTTCGGTGTATGCAGGCGTCGGCCAAACCCTCCGCCCAAAAATGTGGGAATGATATTAACTTTATGCTTGTCCAAATCCAATCGCTTGGCGATTTCATCGCGGGTGATGCCTACCACTTGAGTGGAAATCATGACCGTTGCTTTCCCCACTTCAACGGATGCCAAAGCGCCACTGGGTTCCAATTGCGCATGGGCACCGATGGGACTCCAATATTCAGAAACAAGGCTATCTGCCGAACCCTCTAAGATGTCGTCCGGATTTCCTTCCTTTTGAATGACGAAAGCTTTTCCCTTACCGACTTCGACCATAGCCTTGATATCCGCCGTATTCCAATTTCTATCGGTTTCCCATTCCGATTCAATCGCTTCCTTGGCATTCTGTGCTTCGATATAGGAGGTGGCCACGACCCCGACAAAATCTTTTTCCTTGACAATTTTGACTACGCCGGGCATCTTTTCTGCCTTAGTTGTATTTGCCCCCCTATATTTTGCGCCGATCAGCGAAGGGCGAACCACGGCGCCGTACAACATCCCCGGCATGCTGGCATCCATCCCGAAAATAGGTGCTCCGAACACCTTGTCCTTTAGATCGACACGGGCAATCGGTTTGCCGACAAATGTATAGTCCGACACCGGTTTCAGTTCAGGGGTCTCCGGAACATCCCATTCTTTGACCCCGGCGACAGCTTCGGCGTAGGTCATGGTTTTGCCTCCTCCGGTAATGATTCCATCGCTGACGGTCAGGTCGGCCGTAGCTATTTCCAGTTTTTTGGCCGCTTCAGTTTTGATCATTTCCCGCATCGTGGCCGCCAGTTCGCGCAGCGGCATCCAAAGCGAGGAAATAGAGGTACTGCCCCCAGTGGCAAAACCGTCGATATTGCCGGAAGCGGTATCGGCATGCACCACCCGCATCTGTGCCATGGATACTTCAAGCTCGTCGGCCGCAATTTGCGCCAAGCCGGTAAAGGTGCCCTGCCCCATCTCCACTTTGGGACTATGGAGTACTACAGTATTGTCTTTTATGACTTCAAACCATATAATCGGGGTATCCGTGCTGCCCATATAGGGAGCATCGGCCGTATTGATGGCGCCTGCGGCGAACCGTCGTAGCGGATTCCGGAACAAATAGGTGCCCAGTGCCAAAACGCCAACGGTGCCCAAGCCGCCCCGAATCAAAAATTGGCGGCGGGATACTTTTTTCCTATTTTTTTCGTCTTCGCCCATGGTCTACACATTCTGGGATTCCGGCATCGGTAAGGCAGCCTTTAATTCGGCGGCCCGGTGTATGGCCTTCCGCATACGGTAATAGGTAGCACAGCGACAGACATTGATGATATTGTTATCGATGTCCTCATCCGTAGGATTGGGTACTTTTTCCAGCAAGGCGGCGGTTGCCATCATAAAACCGGGCTGACAATAGCCACATTGCGGCACTACCCCTTCGATCCAGGCCTGCTGCACCGGATGTGGATTCTCTAGGTCACCCAAACCCTCGATGGTCGTTATTTCTTTTCCCTCGGCAAATTTGACCGCGTACGAACACGAGCGTACCGCTTCACCGTCGACATGAAGGGTACAGGCACCGCAGGCCGCTTTTCCGCAGCCGAATTTTGTACCCTTCAAATCGAGGATGTCCCTAATGATCCAAAGCAATGGGGTGTTCTCATCGGGAATGTCCATGGTGTGGGACGTGCCGTTGACGGTCAATGATATATTCATAAAGTTTCTTTTCTAAAGTATAATCGCTGTTGTCCGAACTTTTTTCTGCGCTCAAACGATATAGGATAGCAGGATGCACACCAAACCATTTTCAAATTCCTCCATAAAACGCATGGCAGAACGGTAACCTATTTATCTGGAACTACGGCGCCGTTTGCGAACCATTCCTCGACGGCCGCCTTAAACTCTTCTTCCGACACCGACGGAATTTCCCTTACTTTTCCATTGGCGTCTACTCCGGGGTTCCATGCCCATAAAACCAATTCATCTTCGGTCATGTGTTTTACCAGTTCTTTGTGGTTCTTGCCGCCATTGGTTTCTATATTCAACATATTTTCCGCGATTTCGGTACGCGATAGTCCCTCCCAGCCCATGGATGCCGGGGCGAGACCCCAATGGGGTGCGCCGGGGACACCGGAATAGGCGTTGTTTTCCGATTGATGGCAGGTCGCACATTGGGTCGCCCTGAAACCTTGGTCGTTTTCCCCCCTCGCCATTCCGAAATAATGGGGATGGCGGTCGTCGCCCTGTTTGGGAATATTATCGTTGGGATGGCAGTTCATGCAACGTTGATGGGTGAGCACATCCATCATTTTATCAAAAGCTTCGTTTGATGTTTTGGCGCCACAATCCGCGTAAATAACGGGGATATATTCAGATGAATTGGTGGACCTGTTGATTCCAAAAATGAATCCGGCTAACAGGAACAAGGAAGCGATCAAAAGTATTTTGCCTTTCATTTACAGCGTGTAAAACGGTACTTCTCTAAAAGTAAATCTTTTTTTAAGGAGATGGATCACGCCTTCGGCAAAAATACTTCCGCCATCATACAGCGGGCACTGCCGCCACCGCAGGTCTCTATCGTCTCTAACGAACTGTGAACGATACCGCAATTTTTTTCTATGGATACCACTTGTTTTGGAGTCAAGCTACTGTAAGCTTGCGTGCTCATAACCAGTAAAGGCTCATTGTCGGCGCCCAAAACCTGCAACATATTACCGGCAAAATGGTGCATTTGCGGTTCGGTTATGGCGATGATTTCCTTGCCGTCACGTTTTAAATGATCGGCGACGTCCTTCCTTTCCTTTATATCGTCGATGGTATCCAAACAGATGACCGCAAACGTATCGGCCAGGCACATCATGACGTTCGTGTGGTAGATGGGCATCCGCTTTCCAGCCACGGATTGATAGGCAGTAAAAACCACGGGGGAATATTCAAAATCTTCGCAGAATTCGATGAAAAGTTCTTCGTCGGCCCTATCGGAAAGGGCGCAATAGGCCTTTTTGTTGACACGATCCAAAGCCATACTCCCTGTAGCTTCCAAAAAAAAGCCTTCGGCCTCGGCGGCGGTGTAATCTATGATGTTTTTGATGACGAACCCGTCTTCCTCCAAAATATCCA
>NZ_JBGTHY010000168.1:0-6551 GCF_041745955.1 Pricia sp. | reverse complement strand
GGCAATAATCAATATAAATAACGCTATGGCCGAAAACAGGTATACATATTCAATTCGGCCGCCCGCAACTTTTCCATTTTCAAAATTGCCATATAAGTAATTGGTCGAGTATTGTTTTAGAAAGAGGTCGGCCTCCACATTGCTGTCCTGTGCCTTCGAAAAACCGGCTATTTTTTTTGCAAATTGGTCTACGTCCGCACCTTTGTCCAATAAAATGTAGGTTATTGGGGCGTTTTGCGTCCAACTCGATTCCCTGCCGATATTTGGGGAAAGTTTTACAAACCGTTCAAAGGGCAATATGAAATCGAATTGTTGGGTAGAATTTGAGGGCAGGTCCTTAAAAACCCCGCTTACGGTAGGTGTCTCGTTGGTGTTGAGTGCGCTCCATTCCAATGCTTTGCCTATTGCATTATCGGGAGTTCCAAAGATTTTTATGGCCAAAGATTCCGATATCACGATTGAGTTGATATCCTTCAGCACTTGGTCTTCGGTACCCTTGATTAAATCGTATGAAAACATTTTAAAGTAGTCCTTCCCTGCAAATACTCCGGGCGCTTTGTAGGTTTCCTTTTCCATAGTTAACGGAACGTCTCCCAACCATCCGGCCGGGATAAAAGGCAAGGCATATTTTACCTCTGGAAGTTGTTCGGCCATGGTCTCGGCAAGCATATCAGGGGTCCAAAGGGCCAATTTGATTCCATCCGCATTTTCAAATTTGTTCCAGACTTGGTAGAGCTGTGCGTCATTTTTATGAAACTTATCAACTTGCAGTTCATCGACCACCCAAAGGGCAATCAATAATACACAGGCCAAACCTGTTGAAAGTCCGATGACATTTATTAGAAAAGTGCCCTTGTACTTTTTTATATTCCTGAAGAAAAGTTTGATGTTGTGTTTTAGCATGATTTGACGTTTTTGACGATGAGGTTGTTTCATTCCCGTAAATAAAATTTTAACGGAATTGACGGTTTAGGTTGTAAAGACTGGAAGATGAGGTAAAATTTATGTACCTATATTTATGCCAAAAATATAAATATCTTTTAATCAGGTTATTAAAAATATTTTCTTTTGAAAATTATTGGCAAAGTGTAAAATAAATGTACAGTTCGTGTCAAATATATTGACATTATTTCGGCGATTGATTTGAAGAGGGTGTGGGTTAAAAAAGGAAATTGAAATTTGTGTTTTAACAGTTTAAAAAGGATAAAGACTTTATTTGCCTATAATTGAAATAGCGAATAAGCAATCCTAAATTTTTCGGAAGCCATGGAATATGCCAAATTAAATGGAGCTATAGGCGTTTCATTTTTTTTTAA
This sequence comes from Pricia sp., assembly GCF_041745955.1. Classification (NCBI taxonomy): domain Bacteria; kingdom Pseudomonadati; phylum Bacteroidota; class Flavobacteriia; order Flavobacteriales; family Flavobacteriaceae; genus Pricia; species Pricia sp. The sequence goes on along the minus strand of NZ_JBGTHY010000168.1, from coordinate 5,235 downwards.
TGGGCCCGCGATAACTGATGGCCAATGAGGTGATCAAGAAATTTTCTTTTCAGAAGCAATGAACTTTGATCATCTTAGCGCATAAACGTCTCGACAAAGTCAAAATGATAAAGTAAATTTGTCAATTAAACTTTGAGTCCACTCCGATTAGACCTGTTTTTTGATGGTTTTTTTCATTTTCACAGGCTCGGGGACCGTTTATTTTCGAGGGCCCTTTTTTCCGGGAGTACTTTTTCCTTTCCGATCCAAGTTCAAAAATCCGTTCTTGGCCCTCCCCGGCGGCCCTCCCATGGCCATAACATGCAAATTAGCTGGACGAGGGCCTGTTCCGCCCCGTTTTTCAGGATCCTCCTGAAATTCGTCCAGTACGCCCTGGACAGGACGTACATATTGCACTTGAACTTGCCGCGGTACTGCACCTTGTCCCTTTTCAGCAGCCTGTGGAAGACCTGGTGGACGGTCGGTTCCACGTTCGGGCGTATGTCGATATCGCCGGGGTCCTGCGATGCGAGGTGGTCCTGGAGCCGGACATAGTCCGCCACTTGCTCCCCCGCCATATATTTTTTGGTGCCGTCGCCGTGGTGGATCACGTGCCTGCCGGCCTTCGTGAGGGACACCTTGCAGTGGGCCCCCGTTTTTTTACAGTACGCCGACAGAACCCCGTCCGCGCCGAGGGCCAGTTCGTAGCGCAGCGGCGCTCCCTTGTGCGCGGCCATGTTCCAATGGGGCGAGCCCCCGGCGGCCATCGCCTCCCTGTTGGCCCTGCTGTCGTAGCCCCCGTCGGTCGTCACGTGGCCCACGGTCTTCCCGCCCGTGCCACCTGTGTCCGGTACCCCGTCGCTGCCCCCGATCGCCGGCAGCAGGAAGGCGTCCTCGCAGATATCGGCCGCCACCGTGCGCACATCGGTCAGGAGCTCGAACGGGTTTTCCCCGCCGAAGGTCTCCGTCAAGTTGGCATGGTAGCCCGATACCTTCTTTTCGCCCTTGCCGTGGCCCTTGCGGCGGAAGGCCGCCTCCGGGTCGTGGACCGACTGCAGGCTGTCGGCCGGGATCTCCTTGGCCTCCCTTGGTTCCGGCACCGCCGTCCCCGCGGGGGCTTCCGGGCCCCTTTGGCCCCCTTCCCCTTCCCCGCCTTGCGGGACCTCCCTGTACTGCTCCCGGTAGAGGCGCGCCAGCACGCCGTCCTTGCCGCAATGGGGCAGCAGTTCCCTTATGATGGCCCCCAGCCTCTCGAGCATCCCCTTCTTCTGCCCGTTGTCCAGCGGGTAGGCGACGTCGCTCGCCGTTTTCGACCTGAGCGACCCGAGAAGTTCGATGTCCGCTTTGTCCAGCGCTCCCGATAGAAGGGACAGGTCCAGACGGGCGGTGGACACCCTGACCGTTTCCAGTACCAGCTCCAGGCGGCCGGCCTTGGCGATGTTGGACTGGATGAGCTTGGAGTCCGTCCGGATCTTCTCCCCCTTGATGTTGTAGGCCCGTATCCGGTCCCGGGCGGCGGACCGGAAGGCCTCCCCGACAAGGTCCTCCCCGTGTTCCGCGCCATGTGCGGCGAGCCTCCTGCGGAACTCGTAATAGGTCGATTCCACCGGGACGTCGTCGTCGATGTGGCGGAGACCCAGGGCCGCCATGCAGCGCAGGTTGAACCGGCAGTTGTCGAAAAGCTGCTCGTCGCTCCACCCGTTGCCCTCCTTGAGGACCATCATGGCCAACAGCACCCGCAAGGGCGCATTGGGCCGGCCGCCCTCGTTGAAAAGGGGCTCGAAGACCGATTCGTCGACCCTTTGGGTCACCTCGCGCAGGAACACGTTGTGCCAGGAAGCGGGGTCGTCGAGTATGGAGGCCTTGCGGTCGGGGAGATGGTTGGACAGGTTTTTGAACATGTCCATCCGCGGGGGGAGGGTCTTTTTGAACATACCCTGAAGATACGGCTTTCGCGCCGTTTTGCCCCAATAAAAATATCGTAATTTTGCACAAACGGTCGACTTTTCGGAGTGGACTCAACTTTTGTAGTAGTTTATGATCCTCAAAAAGCTCGTCAATTTAAAAATCCCTAAAAGAATAAAATTGCCTCAAAGAATTTCCCGAAGCCGAGTGTTGTTTTTTATACAAGGATTTTTTGTTCCAGTAATCTGCCTTATGTTTTCACCGAAGACCAACGGCCAACGCACCGAAAATATTTTTATTCAGTCTGGAACGTATAAAGAAAAGCAACTTGCCGAAAAGTATTGTTCTACTTGCCATCTCTTTCCAGAGCCAAAATTGTTGGATAAGGGAACATGGAAAAAAGGGGTCTTACCGAACATGGCGTTGCGTTTAGGATTAAAACTGGCCGGTAAAGGGTATATTGCAAGTAAAGATTCTGTCGAAAAAGCTATTGTTGACAGTTTGAATATCTACCCAGATACTTCTTTGATTACAAAAAAGGATTGGATAAAAATTACGGACTATTACATTCTGAACGCCCCTGAAGAAATGCCTATCCAAAAGCAAATGCCGAACCGTACTACCTCGGCTTTTCCTTTTGAGGAACAGTGGATTACAATCGATGATGTAAAATTGCCGCAGGTACCCCCTATTGGAATATGATGCTAGAAATTCAATACTCTACATCGGGGACGGTTTGACGCTTTATGGCTTGAATCGGGAAGGAGCGCTCGAATGTAATATGAAATTGAATTCCCCTGCAGCCGACATTGCATTTCCTATCGATTCAGACCCATTACTCTTAAACATTGGCAAGCTGGCTCCTTCTGATCAAAAAAAAGGAAGCCTTGGCCGGATAGGTTTGGGAGCGAGTGTATACAATCCGATCAACGGTTTTTCCGATTTAAAAAGACCGGTCAGCTTTGAAATCGAGGACCTGAACTCAGACGGAAAAAATGATGTCATCATCTGCAGTTTCGGGCATAATACGGGTAAATTGGCATGGTATGATAATTTTGATTCATCCAAAGAACATATTCTGAGTTCTACCCCAGGAGCTAGAAAAGTAGAAATTGAGGATTTTAATTCAGATGGTAAACCAGATTTAGTAGTCATGATGGCCCAGGCACTTGAACGGATTTCTATTTATTACAATATGGGTAATGGTACTTTTGAGGAAAGACCTGTTCTCGAATTCTCACCGGTTCATGGGGTCAGTTATTTTGAACTGGCAGATTTTAACGGAGACGGTCATCAAGATCTGTTGGTAACCAACGGCGACAATCGCGATTTTTCAAGTACCGATAAGCCCTATCATGGATTGCGAATCTATCTTAACGACGGACATAATAAATTCGAAGAAACCTTTTTTTTTCTGATGTACGATTGCAGCAAGGCCATGGCACGGGATTTTGATAATGATGGGGATTTGGATATCGTTGCCGCCGCCCTATATACCGGTTACACAGATCGAAAAAAGGCCGATAAAGCCATCGTTTTCCTTGAAAATTCTGGAAATTTCAATTTTGTTCCCAGTTTTCCCACGACTGACATCCATGGCAACTGGCTTACTATGGAAGTCGCAGATTTCGATAAGGACGGTCTGTTAGATGTTATGCTCGGAGCCTTTTTATATGATATTTCGGAAATGGTCAAGATAAGTTCCGCTACGGGGCTAAATTCATTTCCACAGGTACTTTTACTGACACAGGCGAGATAATCACGAACCTTTATAGTAATAGAAAAATTAATGTATAATCGTTTAATAGTGATTTTTAAGGAAATTGCTTTTTGTCCGCTGCCTCTCTTCTTATGGAAAAACATCTTCAAATAATTTTTTTACGTTTTCTTAACATATTTAAATCCTTTTTGTAGATTTGTTCTGATTAATTAGCAGATGTTTAACTTTAATTTGTGGTAATAGTATTTACTACGCTTGAAGCTAAGCTATTTAATTTACCGTATTTCGATTGCTAACTAAACTAACTCTTATGAACAAACCAATCAACTTTATGTTGGTGCTTTTTGCGTTGCTCTGTACTCAGATAACGATTGCCCAACAAACGACCGTTTCCGGCTCAGTTACCGATGAGGCCGGAATACCTCTACCAGGGGTTAACGTAGTGGAAAAAGGAACCACGAATGGTACTTCGACAGACTTTGACGGTAACTACGTTATCGATGTTTCCGATGGCGCTACCCTTGAATTCTCATCTTTGGGCTATGCTCCTAAGGATGTTGCTGTTTCCGGCCAGACTACCATAAATACTTCCTTGGTAGAAGATTCTCAACAGTTGGGCGAGGTGGTCGTTACCGCCTTAGGAATAAGAAAAGAGGAAAAGGCCTTGGGATATTCTTTGACAGAAGTCGATGGAGATGAGATATCTACAATCAAGAATACGAATGCGATCAATTCGCTTCAAGGTAAAATTGCTGGGGTAAACATCACGCAGAATGCTACGGGAGCAGCAGGTTCCAGTAGAGTGGTCATCCGTGGTGCAAGCTCGCTATCGGGGAACAACCAGCCTTTGTATGTGGTTGACGGAATCCCTATAAGTAATGAGAACAATGGCTCTGCCAGTTTGTGGGGCGGCTCCGATGGCGGTGACGGTATCTCCAGTATCAATCCAGACGATATTGAAACTATAAGTGTTCTTAAAGGGGGGGCAGCCTCTGCGCTATACGGTTCTAGGGCCGCAGGTGGTGTTATTATCATCACTACAAAATCCGGTGAAAACCAACAGGGCTTTGGCGTTGATTTTAGCAGCTCCGTTACCTTTGATAAGGTAAATACATCCCTTCGTGATTATCAAACGCAGTACGGGCAAGGTACCGATGCCAGAAAGCCGGTCAATGTAGCGGAAGTCCGTGATTTGGGCTTATCTTCGTGGGGGGCGAGATTAGATGGCACGCCTGTTGTACAATGGGACGGTGTTGAAAGACCTTATTCTTATGTGGGCAATAACTTAGATCAATTTTATAGAACAGGCACAACGATTATCAATACGGTAGCACTGACCGGTGGTTCGGAAAACATGAATTATAGGTTTTCCGTATCCAATTTGGACAATAGCGACATAACCCCGAATTCTGGTTTGGATAGAAAAACATTTTCATTGACCAGCGGGGCCACCTTGGCAAAAAAACTCACCTCTCAGGTAAATGCAAGATATATCATCGAAGACGTACAAAATAGGCCCCGTCTCTCAGATGCTCCGGGCAACAGTAATTTTACGGTCGCGGGCCTACCGCCGAACGTAGATGTGCGTACCATGGAACCGGGAGCAAATCCCGATGGAACCGAGCGCACCT
>NZ_JBGTHY010000167.1:0-20569 GCF_041745955.1 Pricia sp. | reverse complement strand
GTTGTGCATCGTCTGTATCGCTTCCTTGTTGGGGGCTTCGACCAAACAAAAAGCGGTCTTTCTTTTATCATCGAACCAATAGGTAAGCCCCCTACAGTCATATTTATGCTGGATCTTTAGATCTTCGTGGTGCAATTGTGCTACTATTTCTGCGGTCACTTCTTCTGAAACGTCGTGGCGATCCATATAGATTGGCATAGCTTGGGAATTACAGGATTGGTCGGGCAACGAATTTAATCAAAAAAAGTCACTTTTCTCCTTTGTACGCCCCCTCTGTAGGATCTTTACGGATTTATCAAATTTTTTTTGAGCACCTTCGTTAGCGCGGAACCAAAATAGACATGCTTTCGTCTATCTTTTTCTCGGTAACAATCAGTGTGCAGTGTTCCACCAGTTTCCGGTCGGAGGTAATGTTCTCGAGGTATCCCGTGATCAACAGCTTGAAAAAGACCACGGGGTCGATCGAAGGGTTGCCGGTCTTGCCATAGAGTTCCTTGATGTCCCTATAAAGAAAACTCAGATCAAGCGTTTCGCGGAGCCTTCTGTAAAGATTTTCCTTTGGGATCCGATCCGATAACCGAAAGCCGGGGAACAATTTTTCGGTATAGTTCTTTCTTCCTTGCATACCTTTAAGTTACGGATTTCCGCGCATTGGTAAAAGCAAAAATTGACATTTATCGGAGTTCTGCAACAGCCACGGCCGTTTTATGGGACCTATACACTTCTATTAAGGGTTCATATATTTGGCAATCTTTGGTTCGGTCAAAATGGGATTCGCACCTTCGCTACCTGCAACCAAAGCGCCAACTGCACAACCAAAGTTGATTGCTTCTTGCGGGCCAGCTCCGTTGAAAAGTTTATAAATAACCGAGGCCAGGAAAGAATCCCCGGAACCAACTGTGTCCAGGACTTTAATTCGATAACCGCTGTTGTAAAAAAAGTTGCCTTCGCTGTATAAAACAGCCCCGTAGGCACCTTTGGTTACACAAATGGTATCCGTGCCGGTTTCTTTGGCCATAAAAGCAATGGTTTGTTCCATAGAATTATATTTGGAACCTAAATAATCGGCAATCTCATAAAGTTCATCATCGTTGAACTTGATAAAATTCGCTTCACCCATCAAATCAGTGAGGCGTTCAATAGTATAGTGCGGAATCCTAAGATTTACGTCAAAGACCTTATATCTGGCAAACTTCAATAGCGATTTTAGAGTGGATCTACTGACAGCGTCTCGGCAGGCTAGGCTTCCAAATACCAAAACATCCGCATTCTTTACTAAATCTTCATGCGTATTGAGCATGAGAATTTTATCCCAAGCTACGGGATACAGAATATCGTAGGATGCAAAACCTTTATCGTTAAGGACTACATTTACTTTTCCTGTCGGATATTCCTGTTGAACTAATATACCGCTAGCATCCACGCCCTCTTTTCTAAGATATTGAGTAATTTTCTTACCATTAGCGTCCGCACCAACGCTGCTTATCATTGAAACATCCGCACCAAGCGATTTCAATCTGGAACAGACATTGAGTAGAGCACCTCCAATTTTAGAATAGGTCGGGAAATTATCGAAGAGAACTTCCCCGAAACAGACGGCCTGGATTTTATGTTTCAGTTTTTTCATTTCAATTCTAGTGATTTTTTATTTTTTACTGAATAAAAAGCACGGGAAACAACCCCCGTGCTTTTCAAAACTAACTCAACCTAATCTAGTTTTCACTGGATTTTCGTCAATATCCGGGATTCTGAACATAAACACCTCCCGTAAAATCTATTTCGCGTTGCGGTATGGGGTAATATTCATCCCTCCCTGCAGTAAATTGTGCGTTTGCCAAAAAATCCTTTTTAGTTTTCTCCTCGGCTAAATAAGCGTTGAGAACCTCTTCGGCCTCGCCCCACCGTACGAGGTCAAAGAATCGTGGCCCTTCCATGCCGAATTCCAATCTTCGCTCGAATTTTAGGGCTTTTAAAGCGAACTCCTTATCGGGAAAAGTCGCATAGGTTCCTACGTTATAGATATCGGTCGCCCCGGCATCCAAAGGGCGTTGGGTGCTTGCAGCGGCACGTTCCCGTAATTGGTTGACAAGGGGCAGCGCCTCGTCCCATCGGTCCAATTGGATCAAAGCCTCGGCCTTGAACAAGAGCACGTCGGCATATCTTATAAAATCTATGTTTTTAGAGGTTCCTACAAATGGGCCTTCCTTTACATAGCAGGAACAATCCGGTGCCTGTTGCTCTTTCATATTTCCAAAATAACCATAGACCCCGGGGTCTCTCGCCCAGCTAAAATTATATACCATATCGCCTGCTTCATTTACTGTATTTCTATATTTGAACGGTCTTCCGGGTAATCCTACTGTATGATCGATTCTCGGATCGACCGTAAGGCCCGTGGCAGGTGTCGAAGTCCCATCGGTTTCCACGGTATTAAAAATATCCTCATCATTGAAGGTGTCGAGTAACGGCAGTCCACTGGCATTGGTCTTAAAGGCATTGACCATATTTTGGCTTGCCAAATGAAAGCCACAACAGCCATATAATCCTGTTCCATGCGGGGAATTAAGACCCGTAACAAAACTGACCCGGCTTACCACGGTACCATCATTGATCGAAAATTGGGCCGCCCATAACGATTCGGGACCGTTGTCGAAACCATCCAAAAAGTTATTCCCGTAATCGGGTTCCAAACTGCCCGTGACTTCATCGGCAAAATCGATGACCTCTTGCAAACGTGCCGGGTCGATACCTGTAACCTCATGCGTTTCATTTTGTTGGTATGCTTGGTACAACCGTAGTTTGGCCAAATAGGCCGCAGCAGCGTTTCGATCCGCCCTGCCCGGTTGGTCTTGTGATTGCGGAAGGTTGTTGAACGCGAACAGAAAGTCCTCCGCAATGGTATTCCATAACTCATCGTTGGGAACGTCGTTGGATATTTGCGCAATTTCCTCCTGGGCCAGCCCCTCGGTGACATAAGGAATCTTTTTAAACAAAAGTTTTAGCATAAAATGGGAATGTGCCCTAAGAAATCGAAGTTCGGCCTGCCGCAAGGTCTTATCGGCATATTCCGCATCCGGTATATCGTTGATTACCGATAGGGCAAAGTTGGCCCTTGAAATCGCTTTATAGTAATCGGTCCAGGTACGAGGCCCCATCCAATCGGTCTGGTCAGCCACCGTTAAATTGTACTGTTCATAAAAATCCACGATATCGACATCAGTTCTACCGCCTCCACCCTTGTAGGCGTCATCGGAACGTACACTACCGTATACCCACATATGGGTCAAAGGCCCGATCATTTCGTCGTTGGCGATTCCCGCGTAAGCGGCTACGACCAAGGCTTCCGCATTTTCCGCGGTCGCCACGTTTTCGTTGGATAAGACGCCTTCCGGTTCGTATTCCAAAAAGTCCTTTTCACAGGAGACTGCTAGCAACGAGGCCAGCATTCCCAATATATATATTCTATAATTTTTCATCTGAATAGTTGTTTAAAAGTTCATGTTAAGTCCCAATGAAAGCACCGTAGGCACCGGAATCCGATTTACATCGGTACGTTCGGGATCGGACCCTAAATAATCCTTTGGCGTAATCCAAAACAGGTTTTCGCCCTGTAAATAGATTCTGAACTGGGTCATTGCACCGAGTTTATTGACGATATTCTCTGGCAGGGAATAGCCCAATTGCATATTCCTGATCTTGAAATAAGAATTGTTCCTGAACAGATAATCCGATGTACGTTGATCGTTAAAAGCCAATGATAATGATGGAATGTCGGTATCCGTATTGATTGGTGTCCATGAATCAAGAACGCCCAGACCGGCGTTTTCCCGTCCTTGTACAAAATTGTTCCAAAAGATATAGGGGTCTTGGCCTATCCGACCGGAAACTCCCGAACCGAATACCGAAAAGTCGAAGTTCTTATATCCCAAGTCTATGCGCACTCCATATTCCAAATCCGGTAATATGGTACCTATAAAATCCCTATCATCGGAATCGACAATATTGTCCCCGTTCAAATCCTGAAATTTAAGACTGCCAGGCCTTGCCCCTACTTGGTCAGGGGAACTCTCTATATCCGCTTGGCTCTGAAAAAGTCCATCGGTCCTATAACCGAAAATGGAAAACTGGGACCTGCCTACAATGGAATTTTCGGCAGTTCCCGGAAATGCCGCCCTAACTTCTTCCGGAAGTTCGGTAATCTTGTCCTTGAACGCTCCGAAATTCGTTGAAATTCCGAAATTGAATCCACTATCGAACGTTCTGGAATAGGCCAATGACAATTCCCATCCCTTGTTTTCGATTGTCGCGCCGTTCAATACCCGTTGTTGGCCTTCGCCGATTACGGAAGCAATAGGGGGCGTGGTCAAGATATCACTGGTCTCCCTAGTAAAGTAATCGAAGGATCCTGCAATGGTATTGTTGAACAGCCCAAAATCAAGGCCGATATTCAACTCTTTGGTAGTTTCCCATTTTAACCCGGAATTGGCCGCCTGAACGGAAACAAAACCGGAAGGCAAAGTACCCCCATTGGTGCCATTGAGGTCATAGGCGGTACCTACATTGTAGTAAATATTGAAAAAATCCGGGACAAATTGGTCTTGGTTGGGTCCATATCTGGATTCATACAATCCAAAACGAGCCAGGTCACCGATCGATTGGTTACCTACTTCACCGTAGCCCGCCCTGAGTTTTAGGTTTGAAACTATTTCACTCTCCCTAAGAAATTCCTCTGCACTGATTCTCCATCCCAGGGTGGCCGCAGGAAAAACACCATATCTGTTTTCCGTTCCAAATCGCGAGGAGCCGTCCCGACGTATGGTGAACGATGCGAGGTATTTATCGGCAAAGGCATAATTCAGTTTTCCGAACTGTGACAAAAGCCTACTTCCGGTAGAGGTACCCGTAGAGGTTCTTGACCCACTGGCCGCCCCCAGCACAAAATAAGATTCGGTCTCTACTGCGAAACCGTCGGCCGAGGCAAAAACCGCATCAAAATCGTTCTTGACCGACTCCGCTCCCAAAAGAACCCCAAAACGGTGATCGCCCAGTTCTAGATTATAGTTCAAGGTATTGGTAAATACTACACTGGTGAATTTATTGGAATCCAAAATAAGCCGATTGTTGGTTCTGGTCACGAAACCGTTATCGACCGTAGGCTCTATATCCTTTCTCTTAAAGTCATTGAAATCAAGACCGACACTGGTGCGGAAGACCAGATTTTCGAGTATCTGCCATTCGGCGTAGACATTTCCAAAGATGGAGGTCCTTTCCGTATTGTCCCATCGGTTCAAATATTGCATCAATACCGGATTGTTACGATCCGAATATCCCCCCCCCAATGGTCCGCCGTAGTTCCCATTGTTATCAAAAAGCGGAATGGTCGGAGCTAGACTAATCGCAAGTGAGGGTATAGGGGAACTGCCTACATCCTGTGATGCCAAGGTTTCGTCGGAGGTGGAGAACTGCGTGTTGACCCCGATGCTGATCTTATCATCAAAAAGATTGAAGTTCGAATTCAATTTGGCGGTATAGCGCTCATAACCCGTATATTTAAGGATACCGGTGTTTTTGAGATAGCCTAAATTTATCAGGTGAAAAGATTTGTCGGAGCCCCCCGATACCGATATTTCGTTATTGTATACATACCCTGCTTCATAGGTTTCGTCCTGCCAATCGGTATCTCCGGCAGGCACATCGGTATTACCGCCCACAAAGGGTTGAACGGTAACGCTATTAAGTACGGGGTTGTCAAAATCGCCGTTCCAGTCAAAATTATAGATCTCTCCATAACCCCCGGTCGGATCGGCACCGTCGTTTACGGATGCCTGCCATAATACCTCGCCCCGCTGTGCGGCATTGAGCATATCATAGCGTTGTTTTTTTTCCGACTGTACCGAAATATTGGAATTGATGGAAATACTGAATTTTTCGCCTTCAAAGGCCTTTGCCCTGTTTTTGGTCGTAACGATAATAACCCCGTTTCCCGCCCGTGCGCCGTATATGGATGAGGCGGATGCATCTTTCAGCACCTGTACGGATTCTATCGCACTTGGGTTAAGGCTGGAGAACACTTCGGGTCGAACCGTTGGCACCCCATCTATAACGTATAATGGGCTGTTGTCGCCCAAAGTAGTGGCGCCGCGTATCAAAATTCGGCTACTTGTTCCCGTAGGATCGCCGGATTTCTCAACAAAAAGTCCGGGTACCCTGCCTTGCATGGCCTGCATGGCATTACCGGAACTCAGGCTCTGCCCTTCAACAGGTGCCAAGTCAACAACGGTTATCGCCCCGGTCAAATCGGCTTTTTTCTCGACGGCGTACCCGGTCAATACGACCTCGTCCAACTGTTGTGCATCGGCCTGTAAGGCAACATTGATGTTCGATTGCCCTTCGACGGGAACCTCTTGTGATGTAAAACCGATGTAACTAAAGGCCAACGTAGCATCGGGTGCCACGTCATTAAGTGTGTAGTTCCCATCGAAGTCGGTCGTGGCACCGGTCGTTGTGCCCTTGACGACGACAGATGCACCGGGCAAGGGCATACCGTCATCGGTGGAAGTAACCGTACCGGTTACCTGCCCTTGCGCCAGCAAGCCTAAAGGAGCCAAGGTCAGCAGAAAAAATAAAAGTTTCATTTTCATAATAGTTGAGTTTAGTTAAATTTTAATTCATGTATTTCAATGTGCCCAAGTGTAAGCTTACCGGTATCCGATTCGATCGATAAGGTCTCGAAAGGGGAGTTCGGAAAGAATATTTCGGTCATTGCGTTAAGCCCATCGTCATAGAACAGTTCTATGGATGTTTTATCCAAGAGAATCCTTCCCGATAAGCTAGTCGTATCGGAAATTCGTGGGGCGATGGAAATTTTATCGGCAAAATTTTCGGAGAACCCTATTTTTCCCGATTTTGTTCGATCGATATAAAAGTTTTTGTCGTCACTGTTATATCCAAAAGAGAGTTCATCTCCGTCCTTATTGGATAGCTTAAAGCCGAAACCACCATCCCCGATATCCGTAATATCGAAGATTATCTCGGCTCGGGACAGATCGATGGTTTTTGAATCGACGAGTTTCGTTTCTCCGTTGACCGCGATACCGTCCTTTTTGTATTTTTTGCTTCGATAGCCGTTAATTTCTTCCGTAGGTTTTGAGACCAATCGATAGGTACCCTCCGATTCTATAAGACGGAGTTCGCGGGGCACCGTCATGGCGCTACGCCATGTTTCCGTAGGTACTTCGTTGGCATATTGCCAGTTGGACATCCAGCCTATAAACAGCTTTGCTCCATCGGAAGTCGTTACATTGGACCAAGTGACGCCTGCATAATTATCCTTTCCGAAATCGACCCAAAAATCATGTCTCTTTTGCATTTCTCCTTTGAAATTCTCATCAATTACGAAGTTTTTTCCGTCGAAATCCCCGATAAAATATTGGGTGGCACTGCCCCCGTTGGGGCCACCGGGATTAATACTGACCAAATGCACCCATTTGGTCTCATCGCTACCCTGTACTTTTAGCGGAAACAGGTCCGGACATTCCCAAACACCATTGTGATTGCCGATTCCCTCGCCAAAAGTGGAGAGCAGCTTCCAATCCCTTAGGTTTGGAGAGCTATAAAAATAGGTCTCCTGACCAGCGGCCAAAACCATATTCCATTGTTTATGCTCATCGTCCCAAGCAACTTTGGGATCCCTGAAATCACGTGCACCGGGATTTTTTATGACCGGATTAGCCTCGTATTTCGTCCATGTAAGACCTTCGTCCAAAGAATAGGCGATGCCCTGTGTCTCCACATCGGTTTTCTTTGCTTCCGCTTTTTTCGGGTCGTGATAGGTAAATATGGCAATGATAGGCGGTGCACCATTTTTGCCGAAGCCAGAAGTATTGTCATGATCGACCACGGCACTGCCCGAAAAGATATACCCCAATTCATCGGGATACAAAGCTATGGGCTGTTCCTTCCAAGTCACCATATCGGTACTGGTCGCATGGCCCCAATGCATGGGTCCCCAGACGTTATCATCGGGGTAATGTTGATAATAAAGATGGTAGTAATTATTGTAATAGAACATACCATTGGGGTCGTTCATCCATCCTTTTTTAGGGGTGAAATGGAAGTTGGGGCGGTACAGTTCTTCCTCCGACATGGATCCTTGTTCCCTATGGATTGAATCCGCAACATCTTTCTTCTTATCGGCATTCTTACATCCAAGAATTCCCATAAATAGTAATGCGGTCGTTAATTTCAGTAGTGTGTTTCTCATAGAATTTTTGTTTTAACTGTTTTCCTTGATTTTGACCCTATCAGGCCTGGCCAATGATTTGCTCAATGCTTCCAGGGACACCCCTTTGGTTTCCGGCATCACAAAAGCCACGAACAGCAACTGCAATACCATCATAAAGGCAAAAAATGAAAATACGATTCCGGGACCAATGGTGGTAAAGAGTATGGGAATCAAAGAAGGTACCACGGCGGCCAATATCCAATGGACCGAACTTCCGAAACTTTGTCCGTAGCCCCTCAAATGATTGGGGAATATTTCCGAGATAAATACCCATATCACGGTGCCTTGGCCAATGGCATGGGCAGCAATAAATAGGAAAAGGAACACCGCAACGGACATTCCTTCCCAATTGAAGAAAAAGGCGCAGGCCACCAATGATAATGAAATGATGTACCCCACAGATCCTATGTACATCAATTTTTTTCTACCCATACGGTCTATCAAGAATATCCCGAGAAGGGTAAAAAGCATATTGGTCACACCGATACCTATACTGCTCAAAAGTGCCGTACTTGCGCCTAGGCCGGCTTCTTCCAAAATTCTGGGAGCGTAGTACAAAAATGCATTTATGCCGGAAAGCTGATTAAAAAAAGCAATGCAAAAGGCAAGTATCAACGGGAATCGGTATTTCTTCATAAAAATGTTTTCGCCGGACACCGTATTTTCATTTTCTGTCTTAATTTCCAACATCAGTTGCTCCGCATCTTGACCGGGATTGATCACCGCCAGTACGTTCCGGGCTTCATCTACCTTTAATTTGGACAATAACCATCTAGGGCTTTTTGGTATCGTCAAAGCGAAAACGGTATAAATGGCCGCTGGAATAGCCTCAACGCCAAGCATCCATCGCCATGCGTTTTCACCTATGTTGTTCAAGAGGTAATTGGAGAAAAAAGCGATAAGAATACCGAACACAATATTGAACTGGTACAGGCCTACCAATTTGCCCCGGTCCTTTGCCGGGGCGATTTCGGATATGTAGGCAGGTGCGGCAATTGTAGATGCTCCAACCCCTAGGCCACCAATAAAACGGAAAATGGCAAAAGTTATAGGGTCATTTGCAAAAGCCGACCCCAAGGCCGAAATAGTATATAGAACCCCGATCCATATCAGGGTTTTCTTTCGGCCGAGTTTATTTGTAGGGATACCTCCAAGAATCGCTCCGACCACAGTACCCCAAAGGGCCATCCCAATAACTACGACCCCGTGAAATACATCGGAAGAGTCCCACAGGACCTGGAGTTTTTTGTCGGCACCGGAAATGACTACGGTATCAAATCCGAAAAGGAATCCTGCCAACGCAGCCGTAATAGACCAAACCCATATTTTTTTCATATCCGTAGATCTCTATTGTGATGGTAAATATATTCACAAAATGAAGCAGGATATTTTAACGATGTTACAATCTGTTATGATTTAGTTAAGAAGTCATCAATGAACGGCTAACTAATTTAAAATCATAATTTTAAACAAAAAAATTAACAGAAGTTATGGAAGCAGGAGTACACTGAGGTTACCCATTCATTCAAAATTGATACTAGAAACGGACGGAAAGTGGCAGTTTATCGAAAATAGTATGAATTATATCGATTTCCTATAGGAGTTAGGGGAGGCTCCGTACTTATTTTTAAAGGTCGTGGAAAAATAATTCGGGGAAGAAAAACCGTTGGCATAAGCAATTTCCGAAATGGTCAGGGAGGTATTTTCAAGCATTGACCTGGCTTTCTCCAATCGGATATTGCCGATATAATCGCTAATGCTAAGTCCCATAATGGCCTTGACCTTTCTGTATAATTGAACTCTTGAAATATTGAGGTTTTCGGCCAGGTTTTCTACCGAAAATTCCGAATTTCCCAAATTGTCCGCGATCAATCCGTTCAGTTGATTTATAAATCGCTGTTCGATATTTCCAAAAGAATCGGTATGCTCTATTTTGTGGAGGTTGCTGGCATAGTAAAACCGAAGCTTTTCCCTGTTGTATAGTAAAGATTTGATCGACTGTATGAGGATGGAATAGCTAAAGGGTTTGGTAAGATACAGGTCCGCCCCCGAGTCAAGGCCTTTTAAATAGGATTCCTTATCGCCCATCGCGGTAAGGATTATCGTGGGAATATGCGAGGTCCTCAAATCCTTTTTTAGGATTTCACAGATTTCAAAACCATTTTTATCGGGAAGTGCTATATCGCAAATAATCACATCCGGGATGACCTCAAAAGCTTTTTCGATGGCATCCGTACCGTCGGAGAGATGGATATCATACTCCAATTTCAATTTGTTCTTTAAAAAGAGTGACAAATCCCGGTTATCTTCAATAATCAGGATTGAATATTTTTCTTTGCCCTTATCGGGTGCCTGTACCAGATAATTCTCATCGACCAAATATTCCGATGTAAAATCGATAACATAGGTATCGACCAGATCTTGATCGGTAATGATTTCGTTCTCATCAAAATGTGCTTGGCCTTTGTAAAGGGTTATAATAAACTCGGTACCATGAAAAGATCTGACTTCGATAGACCCCTTATGCATTTCAACGAATTCCTTACTTAAATGCAGCCCGATGCCCGAGCTGTTTTTTCTATTGTTGGATCCCTTAAAAAATGGTTGAAAGACACTATTCAATTCTTTTTCGGGAACACCGATACCTGAATCCTTAAACTGTATCGAAACCTTATTTTTATCCGTATCGTCCTTAATATTAACTTCAATTTTACCATTGTCAGGCGTAAATTTAAAGGCGTTGGAGAGGAGGTTGAAATACACCTTGTCCATCAAATTTCTATCCATAAAAAGATCCAATTGTTCATTGTTGGAAAGTAGCTTGAACGAAATATTCCTTTTCTTGGCCTCGCGCTCAAAATCTTTAAAGATATTTTTGGAAAAGATGAATAGATTCGTTTTGGTTACCCGTAGGGTAAATTTGCGATCCTCGACTTTTCTAAAATCCAATAGTTGATTGATGAGCCTTAGCAAACGGTTCGAATTGTTGTAGATCAACTCCACTTCGTTCATAAGTTTCGAACCTTTTTCCTTGGCCACATCGCTGACCGATTCAATGGAACTCAATATTAGCGTGATCGGGGTCTTGAACTCATGGGAGAGCCCCGTAAAGAAATTCAATTTTGCCTCGTTGCTCACTTTTACCTCTTCGGCAATTTTTTCAATATGATTTCGCTGGACCGTAATCTTTTTGTTCGTAAGTACCAACTGCCTATTCTTTTTTCTGATGGCAAAAATCGAATAGACACTATAGACGGCCAAACTTAGAATTATAGCCAGTAAAGCCATGGTAACTTTCAACAGGTTATTTTGGGCATAGTACAATTCTTGTTGGCGCTTGATAGCTTCGAGCTGATCTTCGATTTCGGCCTGTTGCTCGTTTAGCTTAGCGAACTGGTTGTACATGATATCCGCGTTCAAGTCGTTGATTATTGTTGTGGAAAGGATATTATTTTTAGGAACCGATTTTTTGTTCACAATCTGCAAGGCAAGTTTGATGGCCTCTTCGCCACCCGTGGGATAGAGCACGGTCGCTTTCAATATTCCCTCTTTGACCGCTTGTATGCCTCCGTTCGGACCTGTGAGCCCATCGACCCCTATAAAAGCGATGGATTTTTCCAGGCCAAGATTTTTTGCGACCTCGTAAGCACCAACGGCCATTCTATCATTATGTGCAAAAACGTAGTCTACCTTTACATTTTCCTGTAACAGAATTTTCAGTTTTTCCTGGATCGATTCTTTTTCCCAATCCCCTTCGATGCTTTCCACAATCCTTGCTTGGCCATACTTGTTTATTACCTGATGGAAACCTTGACTTCTTTCTTCCGCTGGGGAGGATCCCGCCAATCCTTTGATCTCGATAATTCTAATGGAATCCTTGGTGTTCGATGCGATGATTTCCTTGGCCGCATTTCGACCTACTTCGATATTATCGGCTCCCAAATAGGCCGTATACGTCTGGTTTTCCGTTTTTCTGTCGACTACCAACACCGGAATGCCGGCATCAAGTGCTTTTTGTACTACCGGTGTAATCGGATCGGATTGGATTGGGGATACAATCAAGACATCAACACTATCGACAATGAGTGCCTCTATTTGTTCAATTTGCCTTTCAACTTCATAATCGGCATCCCGTAGGGTTAAATCGATCTTTGGGTTCAAAGAAGCCTGAAGTCGCATGGCATCGTTCATCGAACGCCGCCAATCGTCATTGGTCATGGCTTGCGCAAAACCAATTCGGACCCTATCTGAAGTTATATTTTTTCGACATGAGAAAAAAACTAACTGCAGGGCTAAAATAAATAGTAAGAAGATGCTATTTCTTAAACTCATAGGTCTTTGGGTGCCTAACGTAAATTTAGTGAAATTTGATTTTAGTAAGCTTAGGTATTAAGAAGTCTGTTTTTGTTAATTAAAATAGATTTTGGAGTTGTGCCGAAAAAAGAACGTTTTACGGGCTATTATTTTAATTATAAAAGTTGTTCCCGTGCAGAATTTATTACAGGTCTTCTCTAATTGGACAGATAAATTTTAGAAATGTTGTCAACCAAATTATGGGTCATCACACCTGACAAATTTACAAGAAGAACAATGGCCAAATCGTCCTTTGGATAAATTGCGAACGCGGCCCGTCCCCCTCCGATCGGCACAACCGCGGTATGTTTTTCTCTTTCGATTACGGGCCAGCCTAGGGCATAGGCGTTCAGAATTCCACCAAATTCACCATAGTTTCCATTTTTTAGTTTTAAGGGTTGCCACATAGTTTTTAAATTCGTCTTGTCCTTTGAATTTACCAGTTTATAAAGCGATAATCCAATTCGCTATTTCATGAGCGGAACTGAAAGCACCGCATCCGCCCCTAAGCTTCGTCGGAAACTCTTAGTTTACTTCCAATAGGAGGTCGCCTTCAACATAATCCCCGACTGCTTTGTCAAGATAATAATAAGAGTACGATGGGCTTTTGTTTTCAACAAGGTCAAATGTGTTGCCAAATGTTGTCCTGTCCATTTCTGCAATACAAACTGATTTTTTTCAATGAATTTTTCAAACGCGCTTTCGCCATATTTTTCAATGAGCTTTTGGATTAAAAGATAATTTTCAGCTTTATAATTGAATTCCTCGACCGCTTCAAATCGCAAAGGCATTTTTTGCCCTTTGACCCAAGCGGAGTCCTGACCCTTTCCACCAATTAAATTTTCGCCGTTTGGATCTTCAATGGCAGGAAGTCCTGAAATATGGCTAAGTAATTGTTTTATCGTGATTTTGTCCCAATTTTCAGGAAGCCCTTCCAAGTGCTTTGAAATGGGGTCATTAATTTTGAATTTCGTTTTTTCCACTAATTGCATGACGGCCGCGGAAGAAAAAACCTCAGCTATTGCGCACTAGCATTTTTTCAACCACTTCATATTGATGCTAATTCCGCTAAAATCAAAATACAGATTTCAAACCTTCCATTTGCTCCTTATCGACCACCAACATTGCGATACTTAATATTCGCATCACAAAGTCTGACAATCTCCGAAATTCTTTTTTGTCGGGTCTCCTCACGTTTGGCCTGGTTGAGCCAATACAGGTAGCCTTTTCTTTGACCTCCTGTAAATTCCTTATAATTTTCAAAAGCCTTCGGATTTTTGTCAAAGGCCTTTTTTAGATCTTCGGGCACTATGCCGTTCTCCACCTCGTCCAGTGACGTCCAGGAGCCGTTTTGTTTGGAAAGTTCTATGGCTTTTCGCCCGCTTTTATGCATCAGACCCTTCGAAATCAATTTTTTGATATACTCCTTATTGATTTTGCTTCAGACGCTTTTCGGTTTTCTGGGACAAAAATATTGTCGGCGTTTGCCATTGCCCAGACTTTTGACCGTGCTATCTATCCATCCATAACAAATAGCTACTTTCACCGCTTCCTCCCAACGCATACTATCGTTTTCGTGTTCGATTTTGTAGAAAATCAGATAAATGCCTTTTTCTTGGGCATGGTTTGCGTGTAGCCATTCGCGCCATTCGCTATCGTTTTTGAAATAATGTTCTTCAAATTTTTGCATAGTTTTTTGGAGTTCCCCTCATTTTCCTTAAAAATAATACTTTCCGGCAAATCACTTTGGGGGATTCGATGGCTAATGATTACCTTTAAAGGCTGTAGGAAATCCAAAATAAATAAAAAATACATGAAAAAGATTGCCTTTCTAATGCTAGTTGTATTCTGTCTGATGTTTTCCGGTTGCGGTAACGAAAGGGATGGTAAACCCAAGGTTTTGGTCTTCTCCAAGACCATGGGCTTTAAACACGCCTCGATACCTACCGGAATTGCCGCCATTCAAAAGTTGGGCAACGAAAACGGATTCGAGGTCGATACCACCAAAAATGCGGAGCTCTTCGACGAAGAAAATCTAAAACAATATTCTGCCGTGGTTTTTCTAAGCACTACTATGAACGTGCTGGATGCCAAGCAAGAGGCCACGTTCGAGCGCTACATTCAATCGGGTGGGGGATATGCCGGTATTCACGCTGCGGCGGATACGGAGTACGATTGGGGCTGGTACACCAAATTGGTCGGGGCGCAGTTTAAGAGCCATCCGAAAGGTACGCCGGAAGCGGATTTTATCATTACGGACAAAAACTTTATCGCAACGAAGTTCTTTACCGATTCCATTTGGCACAGGGCCGACGAAATTTACAACTACAAGAAAATCAATCCCGATGTAAACGTCATCATGACAGTGGACGAATCTTCGTACGAAGGTGGTACCAACGGTGATTACCATCCTTTTTCTTGGTACCACGAATATGATGGCGGACGTGCTTTTTATACGGGAGCTGGACATACCGACGAGAGCTACTCCGACGGGCAATTCCTAAAACACATTTTGGGCGGGATCGAATATGCCATTGGCGAAAACGAAAATCTGGATTACAATAAAGCGGTGACCCAAATTCCACCTGATGCGGACCGTTTTTCAAAAAAACAGCTGGTGATGGGAGAGTTTTTCGAACCTACCGAAATGACGGTACTCCCGAATAACGACGTATTGATAGCCCAACGGCGAGGCGAGATTATGCTATATGAAGATGCTACCCAAGAATTGAAACAAGTGGGTGCTCTTGATGTCTATTTTAAGACCTTGAACACGCCCGGTGTCAATGCCGAGGAAGGTTTAATGGGACTGCAAAAAGATCCGAACTATGCTGATAACCACTGGGTGTATCTCTATTATGCCCCTTCCGGGGATGAGTGGGTGAACCGGCTATCACGTTTTAAATTCAAGGATGGCATTTTTGACAAGACTTCCGAGCAGGTTATTTTGGATGTGGAGTCCCAGCGCGAAATCTGCTGCCATACCGGTGGCTCGATAGCTTTCGGTCCTGATAATCTGCTCTATTTGTCCACCGGCGACAACTCCACGCCTTTTGATGAAAAGGGGGTGAAATATGTAAGTAACGGTTATGCGCCCTTGAACGATATTCCCGGGCACGGGCAATACGATGCGCGCCGTTCATCGGGCAACACCAATGACCTACGAGGAAAAATCATTCGGATTAAGGTTAATGAAGACGGTAGCTACGATATACCCGAAGGCAATCTTTTTGCCAAGGGTACAGAAAAGACACGGCCTGAAATCTATACCATGGGGCACCGTAACCCGTATCGGATATCGGTTGATTCCAAAAAGGGCTATGTGTATTGGGGTGAAGTCGGGCCCGATGCCCGTGATGATGCCTTGAATAACCGAGGCCCACGTGGCTATGACGAAATGAACCAGGCAAGGGAAGCTGGTAATTTCGGCTGGCCCATGTTTATTGGGGATAACAAGCCCTACGTCGACTACGATTATGAAAGCGGGGAAAGTGGCAGGACTTTTGATCCCAAAAAACCGATCAACGATTCGAAAAACAATTCGGGACTACAGGATTTACCACCGGCACAACCCGCGTACGCATTTTATCCGTACGGGGAAACTTCTGAATTTCCACAATTAGGGTCTGGTGGACGAAACGCCATGGCGGGCCCTACCTATTATTCCGACCAATACCCGAACGGAGGTGGACTCCCCGAATATTATGATGGTAAAGTCATTATTTACGATTGGATGCGCGGTTGGATGATGGCGGTCACGCTATTCGATGACGGAACTTTCAATAAAATGGAGCCTTTCGCTTCCGATATCGCCCTGAACAGCTTGATCGATATGGAAATGGGTCCCGATGGCCGGATCTATCTTTTGGAATATGGTAGTGGATGGTTTACAAAAAATGAAAATTCCGCGTTGAGCTATATCGAATATAATGGCGGAAATCGTCCCCCACTGATCGATGATATGATCGTAGACAAAACCTCGGGTAAACTGCCATTGTTGGTAAACGCAAAGGTCGAAGCGAAAGATCGTGAAGACGATGCCCTGACCTACGTTTGGGACCTCGGTAACGGGGAGACCCAAGAAACTAAAGATCCCGAAATATCATATACCTATACCGATGCGGGGGATTATAAAATTTTCGTAACCGTGAAAGATGAAAAGGGTGAGGCGGTGCAGAGTGAAATCGTTCCGGTAGTCGCAGGTAATTCAAGACCTGAAGTGGCTATCGATTTGAACGGGGGAAACTCTTCTTTCTTCTTAAAGGGCGTGCCGATCAACTATTCGGTAAGGGCCACAGATGCTGATGGCACTGCAATCGACCCGGCCAACCTGTTCGTTTCCGTCGATTACCTTGAAAGTTATGACCAACAGAACCAATCTTTGGGGCATCAACAGGTGTCCGCTGCGGTTACGGGCAAGGCCTTGACCCAGGGTATGGATTGCAAGACCTGTCATAAAGAGGCGGAAGCCTCCATCGGGCCAAATTATATGGATGTTGCCCTGAAGTATGCTGGCGAATCGGATGCCAAGAATTACCTGCAGAAAAGGATAGTCTCCGGTGGGGGAGGCGTTTGGGGCGAAGTGGTCATGCCTGCACATCCCAATGTAACGCAGGACGAGACCCGTCAAATTGTCGAATACATCATGGCTTTGGCAGACACTTCAGCAAGAGAAAAGTCCTTGCCCGCTTCGGGCACCATCGAACCCAGTCCAGAACAGGGTGATAATGTACTGGTGCTGACCGCAAGTTATACCGATAATGGGGCGACCGGCACTATTCCCTTGACCGGAGTCAAATCTGTGGCTTTGCAAGGGAGTACGGTTACCTTTTCGGATAAAACAAAAGCGGATGGTTTTACGGCTAAGCAATTCAACGGTCAGAATCTGTTGATGGTGCCCAACGAACAGGGATGGTTTGCACTGGAAAATGTCGATCTCAAGGGCGTCGATTTGGCCACCTTGACCGCAGGATGGCAAGAAGCCCCCAAAACCGGATTAGATTTCGAGATGCATTTGAATGCCCCCGACGGCGAACTTTTGGGTAAAGGTAGTATGCCCAAACCGGCAGCCGGTCAATCTGGGGGTATGATTGCTATTGAACTTAAAAAGGATACGGATGTAAAAGCGGATGAAATTTATTTTGTCTATAAACCTAAAGCAGGTGAAGATAGGGGTAGTGCTCCCGTAACATTGACCAATGTACGGTTTGGGGCGAAATGATTATTAACCCTTAATTTCCACATAAAAGTTACGATTGACCTTCAATGTAGTAAGGTCCCCGTCGATTTTATCGGTTTTCCATTTTTCGGAAGGGGTAATCCAATGCACTTCCCCATCAACACTTATTTTAAGGGGCATTTTAAAATCCTTTACGACATCCTTATAGCGATATTGAAAAGAATTATCATCCACTTTATATTCGAAAAGCGGGATTTTCGGCGTCCTTAGATATTGGTCGAAAACCTTGGATAGATCAATACCGGATTTTTTGGAAATATAACCCTCAATTTGGTCGGTGGTCACGGTCTGGTGGTAGAATTCTTTGTTCAGCCCGCGTAAGATCTGTCGCCATTTTTCATCGTCATCCACCAATTGCCGGATGGTATGCAGCATATTGGCACCCTTATAATACATGTCTTTTGAACCTTCTTGGTTTACGCCATAAGCTCCGATAATCGGTTTGTCGTTGACTATGTTGGCGCGGGTTCCGATAACATAGTCCGCCGAGGCCTCCTTGCCATAGTAATAATCTAAAAATAGATTCTCCGAATAGGCCGTGAACGCCTCGTGGATCCACATATCGGCAACATCCTTATACGTGATATTATTGGCAAACCATTCGTGGCCGGACTCATGGATGATGATAAAATCGAATTTAAGTCCCCAACCAGTACCTGAAAGATCTTTGCCTAAATAGCCGTTTTGGTAGTTGTTGCCATAGGTAACGGAACTTTGGTGCTCCATGCCCAGATAAGGGGCTTCCACTAACTTGTAGCTATCCTCATAAAAAGGATAGGGCCCGAACCAATGTTCAAAAGCTTTCATCATTTTCGGGGCATCCTGAAACTGTTTTTTGGCTTTTTTCAAATTGTCGCGAAGCACATAATAGTCCATCTCGAGCTCTCCTTTTTCACCGGGATATTTTTCCCCGAAATGCACATAATCGCCAATGTTGATGTTCACGCCGTAATTGTTGATTGGGTTTGATACGAACCAATGGTAGGTATTGGTGTCCTCATACACTTTGCGAAGCCGGCCGTTCGACACGTCCATCAAGCCTTTCGGGGCTTTAATTCGGATGAGCATACTATCGACCTCGTCGTACATATGATCTTTGTTAGGCCACCAGACACTGGCGCCCAGCCCTTGGTTCGAAGTGGCTACAAAATGGTCACCGTTCTCATCTTTGGCCCATGAAAAACCACCGTCCCAAGGTGCACGTACGGCTTCTTTGGGGTGACCGGAATAGTGGACAATAATTTCGTTGAAATCACCTTTTTTCTGAGGTTTTTGCAATTGCACGAAATGGGCGTTACCATTATCATCTACTTTTAGTTCTTTACCCTCTTGGATTACCTTTTCAATTTTTAGCGGAGTCTGCAGATCGACCTGAAGTATTTGCTTAGGTTTCAATACCTCATAACGGATGGTATTTTGTCCGGAAATAAATTTTTGGTCGGGGTCGACATCGACGTAGAGGTCGTAATAATTGAGATCCCACCATTCACGCTCGGGGGTGATGCTGCCGCGGAGGGTGTCTTGTTCGGTGAAGTTTTGACCAAAAGCTGCGTACGACAATGAAATTAATAGAATAGAAAGGGTCTTTTGCATAATTGATATGTTTTTAAACTTGGTAAACACCTTACAGGCCATATCACCGCATAATCCCATTCGGAAATACAACTACACTCTCAAACCCGTTTTTCCCCACAGCAGCCACGCCAAAGAAAAAATTGTCGATAACGATTCCATCCAAAGTAAATTCGGTAACATCACCCACATACCGGCTATGGTCCCAAGTAGGGGAGGTGGTATCGCGCCAATAGATTCTATAACCTGTCGCACCGTCGACTTTGCTCCATTGTAATTTCACCGAGGGTTCTACGATACCGCCGATCTTAACCGATTCGGGCGCGGGCGGAGCCCAGGCGATGGAAGCCAAATTGATGGCGTTCACGGCGGTCAGTTTACGGGCATATTCGAAATTTACATGTTCTAGCTTATCGCCATATTCGATACCGTCTTCCGTTCGGATATCCTGATGTTGTTGGGTATAGTTCTCGTGCGCTTCCATAATTCGGATTCCGGCAAAACCAGCATCGTTGAAGGGGCGATGGTGTCCCCCACGGCCAAAGCGATCCAGTCGGTATATCATCAAGGGATTCATTTCGGGCATATAGGTTTCAGTGGTTTTATGGATATACCGGGCCAGTTGCCGGGAGATTCCGTCGACTTCGCCCCCATAAAAGCGTCTTGCCTTTCTTTCTTCTTCCGTTTCGGTGGGAGGGACCGGTTCGGAGAATATCCTAAAATCGGTATTGCTAACGATACCGTCGACACCTTTGATGTTGCCGATCATATCATTATTTAGGATACCGATGATTTCCCAGCCTTTTTCCTTGGCATGGGCGGCCAACCCCTTTCCGCCATATAGGCCCTGTTCTTCCCCTGATAATCCAACGAAAATAATACTGTTCTCGAAGTCGTATTTTGATAGTACCCTAGCCGCTTCCAAGGTACCGGCCATTCCACTGGCGTTGTCGTTCGCACCAGGGGAATCGGAAGTAGCGTTGTTGGGGTCACTGACCCGGGAATCGATATCCCCGCTCATCAAAATATAGCGGTTCGGGTATGTAGTGCCTCGTTTGATGGCCAGTACGTTGACGACCTCGACATCCTTAAAAATTCGGTCATTATCGCCTTTTTTCACG
>NZ_JBGTHY010000166.1:0-3500 GCF_041745955.1 Pricia sp. | reverse complement strand
GCTTGTTGTGGCTGTTGTTCCTGCTGCGCGAACGTTAGGCCGCAAAAAAACAGGGCAAAGGGTATGAGAAAGGTTTGGTTGGTTTTCATCGGGGTTCGTTTGGTTTCAAGTCTTACCTCTAACGCTGCGAACCCCTAATTTAGTATACTTTGCGTTTAAGCATGAAAGACCGTCTCGGTATGACAGGTTAAAATAACCGGAGTACAGCCTTCTAAAATCTTCCACATCGCTATCATTTTTCGCCACGCTATTTTTCCTCGAAAAGAGCGAGGATATTTTCCCTATCGACATCGTTTTCGATATTTTTTTCAAGATCGCTGCGCAGTGCCCCGAGCTCCTTGACCACCGCTTTCCGGTGATCGTTAGAAATTCCCGGAGCACTTACGACATATTGCAGGGCCTTGATCAGCTCGTACATTACGGTACTATCCTTTTTGGAATACAGCCGTATCGGCTGCACTAAAATCCGCATCAGCTCTTCTGCCGGAATATTTTTATGGATCAAAATCATTGACCCCTTATCGAGAGTCGTCGAGACCATATGCGGAAAACGTAAAAATGTGGCGAGCAGGCTTCCCAATTTGGTCACGGCCCCGATGGCGGTACCGGGATCGTTGATGCCCGGAGACATCGCTTTGACGGCAATTTCCGTCAGCTTGATCATGCCCCCGATGCCCTTGTCGTCTTCGTGCCTATCCGAAGAAATATCCATACAGAACAATAGGTTTTTATGGGCCTCTTCCGAAATGTCGTTCTTTACGCGAAGGGCGACATCCCCTTTCCAAATGTGCTGGTTGAGGTAGGGTACGATCTCAATCTGGTTGTCATCCTCCTTTACCGAACTTGACATTAGCACGCTATCGAATCCCCTGAAATATCCCGTTTTATCGGTGACTATCGGTTTCCACCCGCCGGTATCGATATACTGTAGTGCGATTTTTGACGCATCCTTTTCCTGTAGCTCATCCTCCAGATACGTATCGCAGCGTTGGTAGATGCCTTCAATAATATTGTGTATCTGAATGGCACTCGATATGCTATTGATAAAATAGATGAACAGCACGATACAGAGTATCGACATCAAGGCCGCCAACATGGCCGAAAGCCCAACAGCACTGGAGTCGATGCCATAGGCGCCCAGCGAGAGCAAGATTAGCGTACAGTACAGCAGCGTGCCTACGTAGGTGCCCAAAATAATCTGGTTCTTTTTGTTAGAGATGAGACCGGGCAATAAACGTGGCGAAAAATCGCTCGAGGCTTGGCCCAAAACCACCATCACCATTGAAAAACTGAAGACTGTCAACGAAATGATGCCCCCGATAAATGTGGAGAGCATGGCCCGCACCGTATCATAGTCCTGGATAAATAGATAGGACGCGTCTTCCTTCAATTGGGCTACCAGCTCCGAACTATCGATCTTTAATGAGATAACGGCGGCAACCCCGTACAACAGGCTGATCAGCACCGGATAGAAGGCAATGCTCTGTAGCACATTGTGGTAGGTGCGCTTAAAAAATTTGATGATTGCTTTCATATAAGGGTTTAAAATCTTCCTAAAATGATTTTACAGTCAAACTAAATTGCGATACAGCAACACGGATGGTATCGACAAAGCTATTTTTGCAATGTAAAAGTACACTAAGTCAGTTCAGATTATTAGATTAGTTGTTTTTAAAATATTAGGTGGTGCTAGTTACCACAAGCTTACGATAGTTTGGTTGGTTGTTAGAAAATGGCTTTGATGCACTTGCATTAGGGCCATTTTTATTTGCCCCCCCTGACTATCGACAGGTTTCACCTCGCTTTCGCACTTGGGCACATGGTCGCCAGCCGCATCTCCATTTTACGCGCGTACCTTTTCGTATCCTCCCCCCTGTTTTTTAAGATGGTCTTGAATTTTGCATGGAATTTGCCCTGAATCGGTACAGCGAGCGTCCTGTATTGCATCGAATCGTAACGCGTTCGAACAAGATTGCGAAAAAGTCAATTTTCATGGGATTAGCATCCATAGTGACTGAAAGAACACCGTAATTTCGTCGCTGACTTAAAATGGATGTTTATGGAACACATCCCAAATTTACCACGGTTCCACTAATTAAAATTCAAAATTATGAGTACGTATACCGAACAAGTGGGAGAAAAACTGAACGATCTTTTAGAAAAAACCTACGACGCCGAAAGAGGCTTTAAAAAAGCAGCGGACAATGTCGAAGAAGGACATCTAAAAAGGTATTTTGCGCAAAAGGCACAAGAAAGATATGATTTTGGACACGCCCTCAAATCGGAAATCAAGCAATTTGGACAAGAAGTGGAGAAAGGGGATAGTGTAGCCGGGAAAGCGCACCGTTCCTGGATGGATATTAAGAGTCTTTTTTCTTCCGATGATGAGGAGGCCATGTTGGAAGAGGCCATCAAAGGTGAAAAGAAAGCCATCGAAGCCTATGATGAGGTTCTCAGTGAATCAAATCTACCGGGCAGTACCGAAAACTTGCTACAGCAACAACGAAATAAAATCCATACCGGACTAATAAATATAAAAAGTCTTGAGGATATTGCATAGTGCCCATCAAATTTTGCAACAAGAAAAAGGATGGATTTACGTCCTTCTTTTGTGTCGATTTAAAACGGAACAGGCATTCTATATGGTTAAATAGCGATAAAATCCAGCTAACGAACGCTAGTGTTTAAAGCGTCGTATTTGGCCTTAATTGGGGGTATCCCAGCTATATTGCTATTTCAGAATACGTTGGTAAGACCTACAGGGCAAGGCTTGTGTGGATGCATCAATTTTAAAATGGATAGGGTCAAATGCAATTATTTTCATTTTACACCTTTACATTCTAAGAAATTAAGATACTTTAAAGGTATTTTATGCAAATATTAACCTAAACCATAATTTTATGTTACGTTGGACAGTAATTTTTGTAATTTTAGCCATTGTGGCCGCCGTTTTCGGATTTGGCGGTATCGCGGAAGGCGCGGCAGACATAGCCAAGATTCTCTTTTTTATCTTTCTGGTGTTGTTCGTTATCACCCTTTTTACCGGAAGAAAAAAAATTTAAAATTCAATTATAATAAAGTTTAACCTTTAATTACACTATCATGAAAAAGTCAGTATATGTATTTTTAATGCTTTTTGCCCTATCATTTTCCGTAAGCACCTTGAACAGTTGCAGGGAAAAGAACACAGGCGAAAAAATGGAAGATTCAATGGATGAAGCGGGCGATGATATCGAAGACGCCGCAGACGAGGTCGGAGATGAAGTCGAGGATGCCGTTGATGACAACTAATAGCGATTACAGCTAACAACATGCATAAAACGGACTTTTTCTTTGGAAATTGTCCGTTTTTTTATGCTAGATTAAGAATTCTATTTTTACTTTTAAAGTCAAAGTCCTTCTTGTTTAATCATAAAATTAAATTCAAATGAAAGAATTTGCAAAACACGAAAAAGACCTCATCCGAAAATATGATGATCAAGGCTATACCTCTGATTATC
>NZ_JBGTHY010000165.1:0-7233 GCF_041745955.1 Pricia sp. | reverse complement strand
TAATAACTCACCTACAATTAACGTTAACTATTACCAATCTACCATTGCGTTACAGCCCCATGCAACAAAACCAACCCTCTTTCTCCATAAAACACTGGTCCGACGACGATAAACCTAGGGAAAAACTGGTTCAAAAAGGAAAGTCCGCCCTTTCGGATGCCGAGCTGATTGCCATCCTTATCGGTTCGGGAAGCAGAAACGAAAGCGCCGTAGCCCTATCCAAAAAGATATTGGCCTCGGTCAACAATAACCTTAACGAACTTGGCAAATTGTCTATAAAACAATTGACGCAATTTCATGGTATCGGGCAAGCGAAAGCGGTTGGCATAATTGCCGGCCTTGAAATCGGACGGCGGAGAAGGGATGGGGAAGTCCTAAAAATTACCAAAATCAATAGTAGCCGTGATGCCTTTGACCTGCTACAGCCGCTGATCGGGGATTTGGAGCACGAAGAGTTCTGGATACTCTACCTCAACAACGGAAATAAGGTCTTGCATAGCGCCCTACTCAGCAAAGGCGGACTCACCGGCACCTTGGTCGATGTGCGAATCGTAATGCGGCAAGCGCTCGAACTGGGTGCGATAGCTTTAGTGCTGGCCCACAACCACCCGTCCGGAACCCTAAAGCCCAGCAAAGGGGACAGGGATGTAACCGCAAACTTAAAACGCGCCGCCTTGGCCTTGGACATAACTATTTTAGACCATATCATCGTTACCGAAAAAGATTATTTTAGCTTTGCGGACGAAGGAGTGCTCTAAAAGTCGGCAGTAGCTACCACTGCCCACTCTTTAAGAATTTGGAATTTTCGAATACTATGCTGCTAATCTATACCCATAAAATCACCCCCCGTTTCACGTACACAATGAAGCAAGTGTTTACGCGTATCTTGGGTATAGAAGTTTCGTTTACTACCAAGGTCGAGGACTTTATAAAGCATACCGGGGCAAAGATCACCTACACCAAAAAGCCGCTTCAGAACGAATTTTTTGTACGGAGCAACGACCTGTTGTTCGAACAGGGCATCAACGACTTCGATATCAAAATTTCAGAATGGGAAGGCGTACCTTGTTTCTTCGGTGCTGGGGAAGGCAGTACCGTCCCTTTTGATATTTTTTCGGCCAGTTTTTATCTGATAAGCCGGTATGAGGAATACCTGCCGTATGTTAAGGACTATCATGGAAGATTTCCTCCTAAAGAAAGCCTTGCCTATCGACATGTCTTTTTACAGTCGCCCGTAGTCGACATTTGGGCCTATAAGCTTTTGGAAGTTTTAAAAGATAGGTTTCCCGATATGGAACACAAAGGCAGATCCTATTCCTATACGTCGGTCATCGATGTCAATACGTCGCATGCTTTTGCACATCGAGGCTTTGTTAGAACCATTTCGGGCCTGTTTTATGATTTGGGATCGTTGAGGTGGGGTCGGGTGGTGGAAAGGATCAAGGTTTTGGTGTATCCGAAGAAAGACCCCTACGATAATTTTACGTTTTTGATCGAACTGCATAAAAAATGTGCGGTAAAGAGTTTGTTTTTCTTCCAATTCGCGACCTATTCCACTTACGATAAAAATGTTTCGCCGAACAGTAACAAGTTCCGGTTTTTAATCAAGTCCATTGCCGATTATAGTAAGGTCGCTTTGGCGACTTCTTACAGTTCCTTTAACAATTTTGACGTATTGAAAAAGGAAAAGAAAAGATTGAGCGGTGTGATCAACAGAGATATAGATACCTGCCGCATGCGTTATAACCGCACCGATTTGCCCGATACCTACCGTACGCTTATTGAGGCCGGCTTTAGTGACGATTATACC
Source organism: Pricia sp. (assembly GCF_041745955.1). Lineage (NCBI taxonomy): Bacteria > Pseudomonadati > Bacteroidota > Flavobacteriia > Flavobacteriales > Flavobacteriaceae > Pricia > Pricia sp. Next base: position 5,423 of record NZ_JBGTHY010000165.1, on the reverse strand, counting down.
ATGGGCTATACCCACGAACCCGGATTTCGTGCCGGTACCTGTACCCCGTTTTATTTTTATGATATGAATCTGGAGATTCAGCAGCCCATTCGCATACATCCTTTTACGTTTCACGATTATGCCTTTACGAATGTTGGCGGTGAGGATGCCATTCTAAAACGTACGGACACCCTCTACCAAGAAATAAAAAAAGTGAATGGTAGCCTTGTATCGGTTTTTTCCAACGAACTTTTAGGTTCTAATCATAAAGTTGATTGGAAAGCGCTTTATGCAACGGTTTTGGATAAATATAACAGTTAATCAAGCCATTGGCTTCCACACTTTACCTTTCAACGGCCATAATGGCCCGCAGCACGAAAATTCCGAAATGATTCATGACCTGAACGAAATAAAAAACTTTTTATAGAGTTATTATGGGTAAGCGAACACCTCAAGATATGGTGAGGTACAATAGTATTGAATGAAACTGAATATTAAATATACACTGCTTTTTTTGATTTGCTGTACTTTACTCTCTTGTGTAGAGGAGCAAGATTTTGGACAGTATGACGATTTACGTCTGACCCCAACTGCTGAGGCCAGTATCTTGTATATCGAATCCCCTGAATCCTTTATCAATTCCGCCGGCGACGTCGATATTATATCACGAGACTTCAATTTTGATGCGTTCAGCTCCGATGTTTTTGCGAAAAGGGTACTGGATGGTACTATCACCTATATCGTGGAGAATACCACTAGCAAGCGGATAAATGTTCTCGTTGAACTTTTGAATGCGGATGGTGAGGTAATCGACAGGGAAGAAATTGAAACTACTCCCGGTATGAATATTCAAAAGGATATTGCCTATGGGAATTCAGGAAAAAATATTAATATCATCAAGTTTACTTCGAGCATACGGGTTACGGCCAGAAATCTGGGCGATAGTACAAGCACCTCGGACCTACCCGATCCAAAGATCATTTTAAAATCCAGCGGAAAATTCCGACTCAATATAAAATGAGAACTTCCCAATTACTTTTTGCCGTCCTTTTTTGGGTCTGTCTTGTTGTGCAGGGCCAGAACAAACAGTTGCTCTATGACTTTACGGAAATTCCGCAGGCGGGGATGATAAATCCCGGCATGGAAACCGATTTTCAATGGTACAGTGGGGTTCCTGCGCTTTCGGGCCTTATGCTGCAGGCCGGTTCCAGCGGTATTTCGGTAAACGATATTTTTGCTAACGATGGCATTAACATTAACGATAAATTCCGCGATCGTGCCGTTTTCGGTATGAAACCCACGGATGAACTCAGTGGTACCTTTCAGATAGAATTCCTGAATTTCGGTTTTCGGGGTCAAAACCCCGATGTTTTTTATTCCGCGGGTATGTACCTTGAGGGCGATGCCATTGGTTATTGGTTTAAGGATTATGCCATTCTGGCTTTTGAAGGCAATGCCGACCGTCTGAACCAAAGGTTCGATGTCGGCCATTTAAAGACCCGGGGTGAACTGGTGAACATTTTCCATTTTGGTATTAACAAGAGAGTCGATCGCGATCTGACCGTCGGTGGGAGGGCAAAAATCTATTCCAGTATTTTCGATTTCAATTCCACCAAGAACAAGGGGTATTTCGTAACTACGGAAGGCGAGAATAACATCTTTGCCAGCACCCTGAATGCCGATATGGAACTCAGAACATCGGGGTTACAGGCGCTTTATGATGCTAGGGAAGATGACAACATTGCCGGTACCGCCATCAAAAGGGCACTTTTCGGAGGCAATCTGGGTGTGGGGGCCGATCTTGGCTTCACCTATCACTTGAACGATCAGACGGTATTGACCGGAAGCCTTTTAGATCTCGGTTTTATTTACCATACGAACGCAACTAAGAACTACACATTAAAAGGTAGTGCTACGGTAGAAGGCGTGGTCATCACCCCCGAGGAAACCATAAATCCCGATACCGATTTTTGGGAAGATCTTGTCGACGATATTGAATCGTTCGTACCCTATGAAGAGAATACGCAATCTTATATCGCCTTCAGGCCCACAAAATTGTACGCTTCGCTTCGTTATAATTTTGGGGAACAAATCGCCAGAAGAGGCAATTGCGAATGTGGCATTAATGCAACCAGTAACAGTTTCCGTTCAAAATATACCAACAGTGTCGGGGGGCAATTGTACATGATCAATCGTCCAAGAGGCCCCCAAGCCGCGTTGACCGCCTTCTATCAAAGGCGTTTGGGCAATATTTTGGCGGTGAAGGGCACGTACACGGTCGATAAGTTCTCGTTTACCAATATCGGTCTGGGTCTCAACTTTCAATTAGGCCCGGTAAATCTCTACGCCCTGGCCGATAACCTGCTGGCCTACCGCAATCTCGCGGATAGCCGATACACTTCTTTTCAGTTAGGATTAAATATTATATCTTGGGGCAAACAATGATGTGATGCATCGATTTGCCGTTTTCCCTGACACTAATGATTCAACGTAATTTCTATATGAAAACTACAATAACAGCACTATTCTTCGTAATAAGTCTGATCGGTATGGCCCAAGAACAGCTTAATGATTACAAGTACATCGTCGTACCCAAACAGTTTGCGGAATTCAAGCGCGAGAACCAATACCAGACCAGCACCTTGGTCAAATATCTTTTCGGGGAAAAGGGGTTTGAGGCGGTCTATGAGGATGAGCTTCCCCAAGAGTTGAAAAACAATGGTTGTTTGGGCCTTCGGGCGAAATTGGTCGACGGATCGTCAATGTTTACGACCAAAGCCTCGGTAAAGTTGGAGAACTGCAGCGGAGAGGAAGTATTCGCCACCAAAGAAGGCAAAAGCAAGGAAAAGGATTATAAGGAATCGTACGGAGAGGCATTACGGGAAGCGTTTAAATCCTTCGATACCATGAACTATGCCTATAACGGGAAAGCTGAAAACTCGGAACCCGTGACCGTGAGTATGAAAAACGACGTGAAGAAGTTGGCTGAGGGAAAGCTTCAAAACCATTCGTCCGTAAACCGGCCCGATGCCATGGTGGAGCAGGAAGCCACTCGTGAAAATCAGCGCTATGTCGATAGGCGACCGGTAGAATCGGACCTAAAAAAGGCCGAGCCGAACACCGAAATGGTCAAACAAGAGGCCACTAGGGAACAACAAAGTTATAAAAACCGGATCCCGACGGAATCCGATATGAAAAAGGGGGAGGGAGAAAACCAGGCAGCGACTTCCGGAATGGAACAGGGAAAAGATTCAGAACTTTCAACCATAGCAAGCGGAACGCTTTACGCCCAAGAATTGCCTAACGGATACCAACTGGTCGATAGCACCCCAAAAATCAGGATGAAAATCGAAAAAACCTCGATGCCCGATTTCTATCTGGCAAGGGTCGACGATACGAGCGGAACGGTTTTCAAGAAAAACGGAACTTGGGTTTTTGAATATTATAAGGGCGGTAATCTAGTGAGCGAGGAATTGGATATTAAATTTTAAAATCCCCTAGAAACATGAAGCATCACATCTTTAAACCGTGGTTGAGATTTCGTATTCTCGATATTCGCCTTAGTAAAAATTTAAACCGGCCTGCCGGCGAGGCAGGGTTTAAAAGTGCCGTTGGCGCGCTGAAAGTTCAATGATTGTTGACAATACCTTGAACCTTGGACAACTACGAAGTAGCGATTGAACATTGAATCAAACGATAGCAATAGTTCAATCTCCATACTTCCCTTTCCAACGATTTTTTAAAAATTCCTTTATAGCGTTCTCTCTCGAATTGTTTCCCGGTTCGTAAAAGGATGTCCCCGATAAATCTTCTGGCAAGAATTCCTCATCAACAAAATTATTTTGGTAATTATGGGCATACTTGTACTCTTTTCCGTACCCTAAATCTTTCATCAGTTTGGTGGGCGCGTTGCGCAGGGGTAATGGCACTGAAAGGTCTCCCGTTTGGCGTACCGTTTGCTGCGCTTTGCCGATGGCCGCATAACTGGCGTTGCTTTTTTGGGAAGTGGCAAGATAAATGGCGCATTGGCTCAAGATAATCCGGGCTTCGGGATAACCAATGGTCGTGACCGCTTGAAAGGCATTATTGGCAATGACCAGCGCGGTCGGATTGGCCAGGCCGATATCTTCCGATGCCGAAATTAGCAGACGCCGCGCAATGAATTTGACATCCTCCCCGCCTTCGATCATCCGTGCCAACCAATAGACCGCCCCGTTCGGGTCGCTACCGCGAATGGATTTGATAAAAGCCGATATAATATCGTAATGCTGTTCCCCGGTTTTGTCATAGAGCACCGTATTTTTTTGCACCTTGCCCAAGACCGATTCATTGGTAATGGTTATCGTATCGCCTTCCTCGGAATTCACGACCAGTTCGAAAATGTTCAAAAGCTTTCGCCCATCACCACCGGACAACCGCATAAGGGCCTCCGTCTCTTTCAAATTGATTTTTTTGGACTTCAAAACGGAATCCTCGGTAATGGCCCTATCCAATAAATCTTCCAAATCTTTTTTACCAAAAGGATTCAGAACATACACCTGACAACGGGAGAGTAGGGCGGGAATCACCTCAAAACTCGGGTTTTCGGTCGTAGCCCCGATCAAGGTCACCCATCCCTTTTCCACCGCCCCAAGCAAGGAATCTTGTTGCGATTTGCTAAAACGATGGATTTCGTCAATAAATAGAATGGGGTTTTTGGCCGTAAAAAGTCCACCGCTTTGTTTGGCCTTGTCGATGACCTCCCGAATATCCTTCACACCACTGTTTATAGCACTCAAGATATAAAAGGGACGTTCGCTCTCGTTGGCGATGATATTGGCCAAAGTAGTCTTGCCCGTTCCCGGAGGCCCCCATAAAATCAATGAGGGGATCATACCCTTCTTGATTTGTGCGGTCAAGGATCCCTTCTCGCCGACGAGATGCCGTTGGCTGATGTAGTCGTCAAGGGTTTTCGGGCGTATGCGTTCTGCTAGGGGTTCATTCATGTTGCAAAAGTAAGATATTTGGTGCTTTGGTTTTTCGATGTAGGATATGCCAAAATTTCAGCTTTTACATAATCGGCCAACTTATTGCTAATTTTGTACCATGTCCGAAACCCACTATTTCAAGTTCACCAATGCCGTTGTTATCGCGCCCCTATTTGCGGTAATAACTATTTGGATGGTGTATTGGATGGAACTCCGGTTTCAGGTCAACCTGAACGAATACGGCATTTATCCACAGGAAATATCCGGATTAAAGGGAGTTATCTTTAGTCCCTTTATCCACGGTTCGCTCGAGCATCTGTACAATAATCCGATACCTTTGGCCGTGTTGACAGCCGCCTTGTTCTATTTCTACAGAAACATTGCCTTTCGGGTTTTGCTTATTGGAGTACTGGTTTCAGGACTTTTTACATGGGCCATGGGTAGGCCTTCGTACCACATCGGTGCCAGCGGGGTTAT
>NZ_JBGTHY010000164.1:0-4787 GCF_041745955.1 Pricia sp. | reverse complement strand
CAACACCTTATATTTTGGTATTTCCTAAACCCTCTGGTCATCATAGAACTCACAGGAAACCTTCATTTTGAAGGGGTAATGCTTTTCTTTTTCGTCTGGGCGATATACCTACTGTCCCAAAAAAGGTGGATGCTGGCCGCTTTACCCTATGCCCTGTCAATCGCTATAAAATTGGTGCCACTGTTATTCCTGCCCCTTTTCCTAAAACATTTGGGCTTTAAAAAGAGCCTGTTTTTCTATCTCCTGGTCGGGGCGACCTGTCTGCTATGCTTTCTTCCCTTTTATTCCCCGGATTTTCTAGGAAACTATTCGCAGACTATCGGACTGTGGTTCTCCAATTTCGAGTTCAACGCCGGACTTTACAATGGTATCAAGCAAATCGCCATAGCTTTCGACGGGAAACCCTGGGAGCTAATAAAAACCTACGGGCAGCTTGTTCCGATATTGACCGTTCTGGCCGTATTGGGGTTAACCTTTTTTCGGCAAAACCAAAAACTCGCCGTGCTGTTGACCTCCATGCTGTGGGTCTTGACACTGTACTATTTGCTATCGGCTACGGTTCATCCTTGGTACATCATCTTTTTGGTCCTGCTCGGCGTTTTTACCGAATACCGTTTCGCGGTGCTCTGGTCAGTGGTCGTGACGCTTAGTTATTTTGCCTATTCCAATCCCACCTTTACGGAAAACCTTTGGTTGTTGGCCCTTGAATATTTTGTTGTATTTGGATTTATAGCCTACGAAATCTTCAATCCAAAACGGAAAAAACCGATTTTTCATAAAAATTAATGTCCAATTGTTGTAGTTTCAATGTAATCTTGTACATTTGGCTTCCAATGAAAGGACAATATTACATAATTAGCATGAAGGGCATCCCTGCTCCCGTTCGTCCCTTTTCTCCCCGCCGTCGCCCGTAAGGGTACGTATAGCTTCTATGGAAATAGGTGAGTCCATTTCCGCACAACTCCGAAAACTTTTTTATTTACCGTTAAATTGTCATAGCAATGAAAATCGTAATTGCTAACGAAACCCATTTTAAATACGCCCAGATCATTTGCGACACCATTGCCGATTCGGCCAAGGTACGTGGTACTGGCATCGCCAAGCGCACCCCCGAATACATCCAAAAAAGACTTCAGAACGGCAACGCGGTAATCGCCTTGGATGGCGATACATTCGCCGGCTTCTGTTATATCGAAGTTTGGGGGCACGAAAAATTCGTCGCCAATTCAGGCTTGATCGTACACCCCGATTACCGGAACCAAGGTCTGGCCAAAAGGATAAAAAAACGTATTTTCGATCTCTCCCGTGAAAAATTTCCCGATGCCAAAATATTTGGAATAACCACCGGTCTGGCCGTTATGAAAATGAACTACGAGCTGGGCTACAAACCGGTCACCTTTTCGGAACTAACCGATGATCCCGAATTTTGGAAAGGTTGCCAAACCTGCAAAAATTTTGACATTCTCACACGCACCGAACGCAAAATGTGCCTTTGCACTGGCATGCTGTACGATGCGAACGCCCTGCCCAAAACGAATGCAAAAAAGAAGCCGGATAGTAAGGTGTTTGAGAGATTGAAGAGTATTAAGGAGACCCTTTTACTTAGGAAAGACAAATCGAAATAGAGGTTGGAATTTAAAAAATACCTAGAGACGCGATACACCACATCTACATTTCAAAAAAAGGATTTAAATAATTAATTCCCGTCTTCACGGATACGGCAAATATAAACTATGAAACTAGTATTAGCATACAGCGGCGGTCTTGACACCTCCTACTGTGCCAAATATTTATCCAAGGAAAAAGGATTCGAAGTCCATGCCATAAGCGTAAACACCGGCGGATTCTCAGAGGAAGAAATCGCCACGATCAAAGTAAAGGCCTTGCAGCTGGGCGCCAGTTCATACACCTCGATCGATGCCGTACAGACCTTTTACGACACGGTAGTAAGATACCTTATTTTCGGCAATGTGTTGAAAAACAACACCTACCCCCTGTCGGTAAGCGCGGAAAGAATCGTACAGGCCATCGAAATCGTGAACTACGCCCAAAAAATAGGTGCAAAATACATTGCACACGGCAGTACGGGCGCGGGCAATGACCAAGTGCGCTTCGACATGATCTTTCAGATCATCGCCCCTGATATTGAAATTATAACCCCGATACGGGATAATAAACTGTCTAGGGAAGCTGAAATCGAATATCTAAAACTGAACGGAGTCGATTACCCTTGGGAAAAAGCCAAATATTCCATCAACCGCGGACTATGGGGCACCTCGGTAGGCGGCGAGGAAACCTTGACCTCGCAGAAGCCGCTGCCCGATTCCGCATATCCAAGTCAGTTGAAGAAAAAAGAACCTTCTGAAGTAAAATTGACTTTTGATACAGGGGAACTGGTTGCCATCGACGGACAAAAAGCTACTCCCGTTGAAAATATTATAAAATTGGAGGCCTTGGCCTCAAAATACGCCATCGGCCGTGACATTCATGTAGGTGATACCATTATCGGCATCAAAGGCCGGGTAGGCTTTGAGGCACCGGCGTCGCTGATCATTATAAAAGCCCATCATTTATTGGAAAAGCACACGCTCAGCAAATGGCAGCAATTCCAAAAAGAGCAGTTGGGCAATTTCTATGGGATGTTGCTGCACGAAGGCAATTATCTCGACGAAGTCATGCGGAATATTGAAGTTTTTCTGACAGATACCCAAAGAAACGTTTCGGGCGATGTTTTTGTTTCGCTCCACCCCTACCGCTTCGAACTCAATGGCATAGCGTCTAAACACGACCTTATGAACGCCTCGTTCGGAAGCTACGGCGAAATCAACAAAGGCTGGTCGGCCGAAGACGCCAAGGGCTTTATCAAGATTTTGTCGAATTCGGGGAAGATTTATAACCATGTAAATCAAAACGATGATTAAGGCTGGTATAATAGGCGGTTCAGGATACACGGGTGGGGAATTGATCCGGATTCTCCTGCATCATAATGAAGCGCAAATCGATTTTGTGTACAGCACGACCCGCGCCGGAAAAAAACTGGTAACGACGCATCCCGATCTGTTGGGATCATCGGAAATGACATTTACAGGAACTATAAATCCCGACGTGGATGTCGTATTCCTCTGTTTGGGGCATGGCAATTCCTCTAAATTCCTTAAGGAACACCACTTTTCCGACCACACCAAAATCATCGACCTCAGCAATGATTTCCGATTACAAAGGGATGCCGTTTTTGAAGGGCAAACCTTCGTTTACGGTTTGCCGGAACTGAAAAAATCGGATATCCGAAAAGCGAATTATATCGCAAATCCGGGCTGTTTTGCCACTACGATACAATTGGGACTGCTTCCGTTGGCCAAAGCGGGAATTCTGGGAAACGACGTGCACATCAACGCCGTGACAGGAAGTACCGGTGCAGGCGTTAGTCCGTCGGCGACCTCGCATTTCAGTTGGCGGAACAACAATGTGAGCTGGTACAAGCCGTTTACCCATCAACATTTGGGGGAAATCAACGAGAGCGTGAAATCGCTACAATCAGATTCGGGGGAACTATTTTTCCTGCCCAATCGCGGGAATTTTACAAGGGGAATTTTAGCTACGGCTTACACGGGATTCAAGGGAAGCGAAGAGGAAGCCATCCTCTTGTACAAAGAGTTTTACGAGGATGCGGTATTCACACATATATCCGAAGAACCCATCCATCTGAAACAAGTAGTGAACACGAACAATTGTCATATCCATTTGCATAAACATGAAGATATCCTATTGATAACATCGGCCACCGACAACCTGTTGAAAGGTGCCTCAGGACAGGCGGTACAGAATATGAACCTGATGTTCGGATTTGAAGAAAGTGAAGGATTGCATTTGAAGGCAGGGGTGTTTTAATAATGACGACCAAATTAAAAAATAGAAGCCAATCAAACAGATTCCCGCCTGAGTTTATGCCGAGCGTAGCCGAGGTACGGGAATAACAAAAAAAACTATTACCCATGAAAATAGCCATTATCGGTACCGGAAACCTTGGCCTGTCCATCGCCAAGGGCATACTGAATTCCAACGGTGCAACGACCATGTACTTGACCAAGCGGAACCTGGCCGAAATCAAGGATTTTGAGAAGTACGGTAACGTAAGCGTGACTTCCGACAATCGCGGGGCGGTGCAAAATTCCGATATCCTGATCCTGGCGGTGCAGCCCAGTCAGTTGGAGTCCGTTTTAGCGGATATTAAAGACCTGTTGACGGAAAAGCACGTGGTCATCTCCACGATTACCGGTTTTAGCATCGCCAAGATGGAGGCCATCATCGGGGCAGAGCAGCACATCATCCGAAGCATGCCCAACACGGCGATTTCGGTGGGACAATCGATGACCTGTATCTGTAGCAACGAAAAGGGCAAGAAAAAGATAGAATTAGCGAAAGCGATTTTTGACAGGATGGGCCATTCGATGGAAATTCCAGAACCCCAGATGCAGGCGGCGACCGTCATATGCGCCAGCGGTATCGCCTTTTGGATGCGCCTGATCCGCGCCACCACCCAGGGCGCCATTCAGTTAGGATTCGATGCCAAGGAAGCGCAAGAACTGGCCATGCATACCTGTAACGGAGCGGCGAGCCTGCTGATTGCCTCCGGCAGCCATCCGGAGGCGGAAATCGACAAGGTCACCACACCTAAAGGATGTACGATACAGGGCCTCAACGAAATGGAGCATCAGGGTTTGAGTTCGTCGTTGATTCAGGGGATTGTGGCATCTTACGAGAAAATTAGTCGCATTCAGGAAGGGCAG
>NZ_JBGTHY010000163.1:0-6415 GCF_041745955.1 Pricia sp. | reverse complement strand
GCTATGCTTCCCGCCCCAAGGTGGCATATTGGGCTGGGTATTGGTAAAAAGGATGGAAATGCATCCTTCATCGGCCGCGCGCCATCCGTAGGTGCCGCCCCGCATCCAATGGTTGTTGTTCCGCAGGGCTACCAATCCCATTCCGTGTTTCTTGGCCAAGGCAACCGCACGGTCGGTACATCTCATGGCATTGATGATTCCCGGTCCCGAGTTGCCGTCCCAGCGTTCTATGCTTCCGAAAGCATTTATTTTTTCCGCTTCGGCATCCACTTTGATCACTCCATTTTCCACATATTCGATAAAAAGGGGGACACGGTTGATGCCGTGGGAGTTGACCCCATCTAAAGTGGTTTCGGAATGGGCTTTGGCAAGCAGTTGCGCTTTTTCCTCCGTAAAGGCATACTTGCGGAAGAGGCGATATAACACCTCTTGCATTTCATCAAATTGGATGGTAAGAGATTTGGAATTCATTAATAGGAAGTTTTAAAAATGATGTTAACAATTCAAGACGAGTTCTAAGCAAGTTACCTCTTTTTAGCGTCCATCCTAGTAATAAAATAACTGCTTACGATAATTAATGCGCCACCGATCAAGGTGTTCAAAGTTACTTTCTCATCCAAAATAAAATACCCCAATACCATGGCACTTACCACCTCAAGGTACATTAGCGACGAAGCCGTGGAGGCCTCCAAATATTTCAGGCCGTTGAAGAAGAGCTTAAAGACGACAATACCGATCAAAAATCCGTAAAATACACCCACGCCCAGTTGGTCTAAAGATACGTCGGGGATAAAGAACAGAAAGGGGATAAAGAAAAACGCACCGACCAGATTTTGATAGATGATAATCTGTTGCTGGGAATAATTATTCGATTCAGATTTGAACATCAACACGGTTATGGCATAGAAAATAGCGGACAGAACCGCGGCCACCATACCGATTATATCCTTATTTTCAAAACTGAAGGATTTATTGGAATACGTAATTATCAAACCTGAAAACGCCAACAGCAATAGGGCTACCTGATTTTTTTTGAGCGATTTCCTGAAATAAAAAGTCTCAAAAATAAACACGAATATGGGCCAGGAATAGAACAGTACCACCGCATTACCAATGGATGTAAAGATAAAGGCCACCAAATACAGATAGATCCGTACTACGTTGATGGCCGAGGCCAAAAGCATCTTTTTATAGTTTCCGGAAAAAATCGGATTGGTCTTGCTGAATAGTATGGGCGTCAGGAATAAAACGGGAACCATGGTCCTGAAAAAAGCGATGGCACCGGTACTCAAACTGGACAAATATTTTATAAGGATACCATTATTTCCAGCAATCAGGGCGCATAGGATTACGGCATAAATGGCTTTTTTCATTTGGTAATACTACTGAACCCGGACAAAAGAAAAAGTTTAAGGAATTCACTGCCTTAGTTTCCCAAACAACCATAGGTTTTTAAGTTCCCGCTGCTCCGGGAAGGTCCAATGTTGGGTTTCCTGAAAAATATGGAGTTCTTTTTCGGCATTGATCACATTATAGGCCGCAAAAGTGGACGCAGGCGGACAAACATTGTCGTTATAGCCCCAGCTGTACCAACCTTCGGCTTTTACCGAACGCGCAAAGTTGACTACGTCATAATATTTCGAGACCTCTATTTTTTCGGGTTTGTTGGTAAAGTCGTCGACAAAGATCTGAGGCCATCCGCCGGCACGGCCGTGCAAGAATCCGGTCATATCGGAAAGCGCCGGATAAAATGCCGCTAAATAATCGATACGGTCATCGAGGCTTGCGGTGACGATGGAAAGCGCACCGCCTTGGCTTCCTCCGGTAACGGCCATATCCTCGCCGTTAAAACTATCGAGACTATCCAAGAAATCTACGGCACGTACACAGCCCAAGTAAACGCGACGATAGTACATATTATCTTTATCATCAAGGTTAAAGACCTGATAATTATTTAAGGCGCCGGCTTGCAAATCATCATAAACGCCTGTGTCCAACGTAACGGGAATACCATGAATGCCGATGGTAAATGAGACAAAGCCCTCCGCCGCTTCGTCGACCTCCCCGTAATACGGTCGAATACCGGCTCCCGGCACATGCAGGATGGCCGGATATTTCCCCGCCTTCTTCGGGGTGCATAAAATACCATAGATTTTGCCCTTCACATTGTCGAGTTGCACGTGGTATACATCGACCTTATTGGTACAGCGTTCGGGCAACAGGGTCAGCACCGGATTCATGGGCACCTCGGCCAGTTCTTCCTTTCCCTTCTCCCAAAACGCCTCGAAATCGGAAGGTAGGGTAGTTGTCGGCTTTATCTTATAAGGTGCGAAACCGGCAGTGGCATAGGATGAATATTCTTTTCCATCTACCGTAACCGTAACCGTACAGCGCAAAAATCCGGGGTCCTTAAATTTCGGAGCCTTGACCTTAGTCTTATTGTTTAAAGATAGCGTACCCTCGTCCCAAATCTTGACTTCGCGATAGCCGGGATCGGTCTCGATTTTGTAGTCTATTTTGACGCCCTCGATCGGCACTTGATTTCGCAGGACATTGATCGAGAATTCGGCCTGTTCGCCAACGTCGTACGTCCAGTCCGTATGGTTCGGGCTCACGATGACCTCGACCAGTTGTTTGCTGGGTTGGGCGGTGAGGTAGAAGGTGAAGAGGAGGGCTGTGAGAAAGGCACTGTAATGGTTGGTTTTCATTTTTTTGAATAGTTTTAGATGCTTTTTTCTTTGGATGGAAATCGGCTTTGATTTTAAATGGTTGCTGAAAGATAGGGAATACTGTTGTAATTTCAGATTTCAAGTAAGCTCTAAGTGCTACGGACTTTGGTTCGGCAGCATATTCCGGATGGCGGTAATCTTCCAACTATCGTTTTGGTAGACAACAATAAAGGTACTCCACATTTTCCGAAGGGATCCGTCGATGTTCTGAATCTCATATCGCGTGTCGACCAGGGCAGTTTCGCGGTTCAAAAACCGAATCTGGTATACTGTAAGGGTCCGGCCACCGGGATTGGCGCTAGAGCTGCGTTGCATACCTTGCTTCGCCGTTTCAAAACCCCTGCGCCATTCTCCAGTGGAGACCAATTGATCGATATCATCGGTCAGAATTTGTTTGAGCAGTATAGTGTCTTTGGTTTCGCGGGCTTGGGCGTATTGGTCGATTAGTGCGTAGAGGGGTTGTTCTTTTTTACTTGGGATGTCGGGTTGTTGGGCGTAGCTGCTTCTGGTACAAATGGCTACGAAGAGGATCCAAAACAGTGTCGGTTTTATCATTATGGTCGTTCTTAAATTTGTTATTGAATTATGTTGTTATGCCTTGAGTAGCTGTTAAAGGGATGATAGCGCCGAGGTGAAAATACGGAAAACCGTTTGAAAAATTTAATGTCCGCTAAGTCTTGGGATGAAAAATCATCAAAAAAAATGTAATTTGGCGACAAATAACGATTTCAAGAGAATTTTGACTGAGACGAATAGCAACGGGGGATTATGCTGTTTAGGCCAAATACAAAACAAACCATATTTCAGTTTTATAAAATACCGCGTTGAATGGAAAATGATCAGAGGAAGCAAATAATTGAAAATGCAAAAATGTTTTTCAGAACTGAAATTGTCCAAAGTCACATTGATGGAGCTTGTGATAGGGCAAGTAGGCTTTCTGAATATAATGTAAATCCATTCCTCTTCAAATATTTAGCGAATTTTTTGACAGGTAACGACAGTCCAGAGAGCATTGCCAGGGCGCTTGTTTTACCTAGGATACTTGGTTCATCAATAACTACATCTTTCGGAATGAAGATTCAAAGCCTTATCAGTTCCTTGTTTCAAGGTTTAGGGTCTACAACCCATGGAATAGATATTGAGTTTATTGATGAAGTTGATGGAAGGAAAAAATATTGTCAGTTAAAGGCAGGCCCCAATACCATTAATCATGATGATGTGACAACAATAGTTAATCATTTTCAGGGAGTTATAAACCTTGCAAGAACCAACAATTTAAATGTTGGAATAAATGATTTGATTGTTGGAGTTGTATACGGGGAGGAATCTGAACTAAGTAGTCATTATTGTCGGATAGGAAATAATTTCCCAGTTTACATTGGAGAAGACTTTTGGTACCGTCTTACCGGAAAAAAGGATTTCTACTTTGAACTTATCGATGCCATTGGTGAAGTCGCTCTTGAAGTCGATGCAAGTAGCGTCGTTGAAAAAACGATAGCGGTACTTGCCGAAAAAATTAAAATCAAATATTATTGATGATGGCAATCATTTCATATGTGAATAATAAGTATTCAAAAACTTGATAACTGAATACCCTATTTCTAGTCCTAAGTTAACAGGTACTGCATTTCCAATTTGTTTATATCGCTGCGCAACAGATCCGGAAAATTGCCAATTATCAGGAAAAGTCTGAATCCTTGCGTATTCTCTTATAGTGAAAGGTCTAGTTTGATCAGGATGACATCTTTCTGTTTGTTTTTGCGCAGGACTACAGGTTAAGGTTAGGGAAGGTTCATCCCAGCCAATTCGTCTCGCCATTCCTGTTTTTCCGCCACCTAGATAAAAACTGCCTCCCATATATTCTTTTTGGAGTTCAACAGGTAAATCTCTCCAATATCCTTTGGGAGGAATCAAGTCAAGTACTTTTTTCTTGTAATCTGGATATTTTGCGCCCTTTGAATTTGGGACATCAGAATTAAATAGTTCACCTTTTTTCAAAGCATCTTCAAGATTGTAAATATTCCTATGGGGTTTCGGATATTGATAATCAACATCAATATCTTTCCTCACCCCTACTAAAATTAGCCTTTCTCTCTTTTGAGGCACTCTATAATTTATTGCTTTTAGAATTTGGACTGGAACAACATTGTAGCCTATTTCATCAAGAATCGATATCATTCCCGCCAACGTTTTTCCTTTTTCATGGCTTAATAATCCCCTAACATTTTCACCTATACATATAGCAGGGTTGACCTCTTGGATGACTCTTGCGAACTCGTAAAATAGGGTTCCACGAGCATCTTTTAACCCTAGCTTCTTACCCGCATAGCTAAAAGCTTGACATGGGAAACCGCCGGTAACCATATCAACTTGATTTTTATATTTGGTAAAGTCGAAGTGTTTTATGTCGCCCTCTAAAATATTCCAATTAGGTCTGTTCAATCTCAGAGTTTGACAAGCCCACTTATCAATTTCATTCAAGGCAACACATTTTAGACCGGATTTTTCTAAGCCTATAGCTAAACCACCGGCACCGGCAAAAAGCTCCAAAACAGAATAATGGTTTTCAGGTTCCGCAAAATTACATACTTGGTTTTCGTCAATATCTTCTAAAAGTGATCCCAGCAGGGTTTGGACATCTGTTTTTTTATAGACACGATAGTTGGATACTGGTTCACGAACAGCGGTTAGTATCCCGTTTTTATCCCATCTTCTTAGCGTTTCCTTGCTTTTTCCAATTAAGTCTGCTGTTTCTGATAATGACAAATACTCTTTCATATAACCATCTTATTCAACCTTATACAATGGTTACAAATTTAGAATATTATTTGACATATTCTAATAAAGGAAAGAAAAATAAAGTCAAACCTTCGAACTAACTGAAATACCGCAAAAAAGTTGAAGTCATTCCATCTTGGATTATTTCAATCTAGTGTTATCGAAGGAGCGTGGGCATTCCATGTTTTAGCATGAATTGCACAATAATTGCACTAATGGCGTTTTAATCGCACAATACCAAATCAAGTATAAATAGAATTTAAAGTCTCGTAAAATGGGTTCTGCTTTATTGAACTAGGGCTTTCAACGCACACCCATTGTCAAACGAAGAAATGCTATACACATTAATCTAATTGGCCGTTAATTGGCCGAATTGACCATTAATTGGCCAATTAAGTTCAACGAATCCCATCTCCGCGGCGACATTTTTAAACCCATTTTACGCTTGATTATAGCTTTAACAACACGTTTTTTCGTTCAAAGAAAAATAGAACTAATTATTAACCATCTGCACCAATTTCATTCGGCTGTTGATACCGACTTTATTGTAGATTCGGTGGGTATGATCTTTCACGGTCTGTAAACTGATGAACAAGGTGTCGGCGATCTGTTGGTTGGTTTTGCCCAGACAAAGCTGTTCAATGACTTCCTGCTCGCGTGGGGTAATCCGGTATTTTTGATACAACCGTTCTTTTTTATCCGTATTGGGTTGCTCGGCACCGATGGGTGCAAACAAACTATCCGATTGCTGGCGTACATACCATAAGGGAATCAAATGCGAAATAAAATAAAATAGGATTAAAGGAGCCAGCATCCAGGGCACTACCTCATAGAAAGAAAGGGAGATTGCACGCAGTAGAAGTCCCGTAAATAGCAAAAGAATGAATTGCGAAACCTTTTTCCGTTTT
>NZ_JBGTHY010000162.1:0-7941 GCF_041745955.1 Pricia sp. | reverse complement strand
GATGGGAAAGGATGCCTGCTGCTACGAACTGTCAAAAGACGTTCCCGATGCCGAAAAACCTGTTATATTTGTAATGGATTACGCTTTTGGCGAGCAGGCCTACGAAACCATCGACGAGCTTTTAAAGCCTTACAAAGAAGGTAAGAAAAAGGAAGTTTTTTTGGATGTAGCCTCGATTTCGATTATGGGCAAAGCCGGTATTCTCGATGGGGGAAAAGGCGATCTGATGATACCATCAGCTCATATTTTCGAAGGAACTGCCGATAATTATCCCTTTAAGAACGAACTTTGCGCCGAAGATTTTAAAGGGCATGGATTAAAAGTTTTCGAAGGCACCATGGTCACGGTCTTGGGCACCTCTTTGCAGAACAAGGATATATTGAAGTTTTTCCAACAGAGCACCTGGAACGTTATCGGCCTTGAAATGGAAGGGGTGCATTACCAAAAAGCCGTGCAATCGGCCTCGAAGATACGCAAGAGCATACGCGAAGATGTAAAAGTGAGATATGCCTATTATGCTTCGGACAACCCACTGGTCACAGGCAGCACTTTAGCTTCTGGGGGGCTGGGAACGACCGGCGTGAAGCCTACCTATTTGATAACGGACAAGATATTAACGCAGATTTTTCATTCATAGCAACCACAGTTCATAGCAACCAAAAAATGGCAGATAATAAACCGGTGAATTCACGACCTGATTCTGATGAGATAGATTTGGGGCAATTGTTTAGGATGATCGGTAGGGGGTTCAATAGTCTTTTTAGAGGTTTCCTTACGATATATCTATATTTCAAGACCAACTTTTGGAAACTGGCCATACTTGTCTTTATTGGTTTGGCAATAGGCTATGGATTAAAGTTCTTGATTTCGGACAAGCTAAAGACCGAGGTTATCGTAATGCCCAATTTCGATAGCAAAGACTATCTCTACAATGTGGTGGAGGAAATCGATGCTAATTTAAAATCAAAGGACACCGTTTTTTTTAAGGAGTTGGGTATTGTGATATCCGAACTGAAAAGCCTAGAAATTGAAATTGAACCTATAAAGGAGGAAATTGAGGAAGTAGATCGGGAAGAAAATTTGAAGTATTTAGAGGTCTTACAGAATTTTCAAGACGATACCTTTATTGCGGATGTGGTAAAGACTGAGATCCTAAAAAAGAGTGGAATCAATCATAGGATAACCTTTTATTACAAAAATGATCTGGCCGGTAGGGAAGCGACCAGGCGTTTGATGGAATATATCAACGACAACGAGTTTTTCAATGAATTACAGCAAATCTATAACCAGAACGCTCTGGTCAAAATAGAAAGAAATCAAGAACTTATCAGACAGATAGATGCACTTATCGATGGCTACACCAAAAATATATCCCGAGGAAAAAGCATAGACCAAGGTACCGTGGTGTTGGAGAACGAAAAAAGTTTGGAAGTGCCTAGTCTTTTATCTTTGAAAAACAAGTTGGTAAAGGAAATTGAGCGCGCAAAGTTGGAGATAGCGGAACAAAAACATACGATTAGGATTATCAACTTCGGAAAGAATCAAAAAGTAAAGGTGCCCGTTTACAGCCAAGGTATATTGGTAATCCCATTTATACTGGTGTTTATTTTTGTAATGGGTACGTTTTTCAAATATTTAAATAAGAAATCAAAGGA
This sequence comes from Pricia sp., assembly GCF_041745955.1. Taxonomy (NCBI): domain Bacteria; kingdom Pseudomonadati; phylum Bacteroidota; class Flavobacteriia; order Flavobacteriales; family Flavobacteriaceae; genus Pricia; species Pricia sp. The sequence continues at coordinate 6,286 of NZ_JBGTHY010000162.1, read as the reverse complement.
GCTTTAAGTATGCCCGATAATTCCAACAATTTGAATACAACTCTCATAACCGGTGGTGCAGGCTTTATTGGAAGTAATTTTATTCCTTTCTTTTTGGAAAAGTATTCCGATACTCACGTCGTTAATTTGGACAAGCTTACGTATGCGGGTAACCTTGAGCATCTTAAGGAAATAGAAAATAACAATCGGTACACTTTCTTGGAAGGAGATATTTGCGATGCGGATTTGATTACCACAATTTTTGAAAAGCACTCCATTGGTTCGGTCATACATTTTGCAGCGGAGTCGCATGTTGATAACTCAATAGCTAGCCCAGACGCTTTCATCCAAACAAATATTCATGGAACTTTTACACTCCTTGAGGGGGCAAAAAAATATTGGCTCGAAGCGCCGAACCGTCCAAAAAAAAGTTTCAAGGCCGCACGTTTCCACCATATCTCTACCGATGAGGTCTATGGTAGCTTGGGTCATGAGGGTTATTTTACCGAAGAAACACCATATGCGCCCAATAGTCCATATAGCGCATCAAAAGCTGCTTCCGATTTTTTGGTGCGGAGCTATTATCATACGTATGGGTTGAACGTGGTCACAAGTAATTGTTCGAATAATTATGGCCCCAAGCAGCACAACGAAAAGTTGATACCGACCATTATCAGAAAAGCCTTGGCGGGTGAAAAAATTCCTATTTATGGTGATGGAAAGAATATACGGGATTGGTTATATGTGCTTGATCATTGTAAAGGAATTGACCTTGTTTTTAACCAAGGGAAAACTGGCGAAACCTATGCCATAGGAGGAGACAATGAACACAACAATTTGGATATCGTCCGGACGATTTGCGGTATTCTAGATGAGCTTTATCCTAAAAAAACAGGAAGCTACAAAGAACAGATTGCCTTTGTAGAAGATCGTTTAGGTCATGATATGCGCTATGCCATTGATGCCAGTAAAATTAAAAATAAGCTAGGTTGGCAAGCTGAAACCAATTTCGAAACTGGACTTCGGAAGACGGTTTTATGGTATATTGAACAAAGTAAGTAGCTCCGAAATTTGGGGCGCACTTGAACTTGAACTTGATTTTGAAATGAAGGGAATCATATTGGCAGGAGGCTCTGGAACACGCTTGCATCCGCTTACATTGGCGGTGAGCAAACAGCTGATGCCTATCTACGATAAACCGATGATTTACTATCCGTTGACGACCCTTATGTTGGCCGATATACGGGAAATATTGATTATCACGACCCCGAATGACCTGCCCTTGTTCAAAAAATTGTTGAAAGACGGGAGTCAACTAGGCTGTAGTTTCGAATATGCGGTTCAAGAAAAACCGAATGGTCTCGCCGAAGCCTTTATTATCGCCGAAAAGTTTATAGGAACTGAAAAGGTAGCCTTGATATTGGGTGATAATATTTTCTACGGATCCGGACTAGCAAGAATTTTACAGGAAAATAATAATCCCGATGGGGGCATCATATACGGTTATCATGTTCATGACCCTCAACGATACGGTGTTGTTGAATTCGATAAGACAGGCAAGGCCATATCGATAGAAGAAAAACCCGAGGACCCGAAATCTAATTTCGCCGTACCGGGCATCTATTTTTATGATAACGAAGTTGTGGAAATCGCAAAGCATATCAGGCCCAGTAAAAGGGGGGAGCTAGAAATCACCGATGTTAACCGGGCCTATTTGCGAAAAGACAAATTGAAGGTGAGTATTTTAGGTCGGGGTATTGCCTGGTTGGATACAGGTACTTTTGCTTCGTTGATGCAGGCTTCCCAATTTGTCGCTGTTATCGAAGAACGGCAAGGCCTGAAAATCGGCTCTATTGAAGAAGTCGCATACATTATGGGTTATATCGATAAGGCTCAGTTGCATAAATTGGCCCGACCGCTATTAAAAAGCGGATATGGAACCTATTTGATGCAATTGAAATGAAATGCCAATATATAAGGTTTGACAGTCCTCGTTGCACCTTCCCTTCTTGCTCTGTCAGTAGGTTTTCGAATTTAGCGGTTAAAATACCCACAACGAGCAGCTAACTATCACAAATAAATAAAATCCTAAAACCTGTGCTTATAACCGAAATCCACCTGAAAGGCTGCTACGTCTTAGAACCAAAGATATTCGAAGATGAGCGCGGAATATTCTTTGAATCCTATAAAAAAAATGAATTTGAGCAGGTAACAGGGCACAGCATAGATTTTGTGCAGCACAATCAATCCATCTCAAAACGAGGTGTCTTAAGAGGCCTTCATCTTCAAACAGGTGAACACGCCCAATCAAAGCTAATAACCGTGATCATGGGCGAAGTATTGGACGTGGTAGTGGATTTTAGAAAAGACAGCAAAACCTTCGGGCAACATTATAAACTCAAATTGTCTGGGTCAAATAAAAAATCAATTTTTATACCAAAAGGTATGGCGCATGGTTTTCTGACTTTAAGCGAAGAAGCTATTTTTGCCTATAATTGTGATGATTATTACCATCCGGAATCGGAAAGCGGCATATTGTATTCCGATGATGCCCTGAACATCGATTGGGAATTTCCCAAGGAGGAACTCATTCTTTCCGAAAAAGATAAAAATTTGCCAACACTGAAAGAGATTTACCCATGACCCGCATATTGGTAACCGGCGCAAACGGACAATTGGGCCAAAGCATCCAAAGAATTGCTTCGAACTATCCTGCACTCGAGTTTTTTTTCAAAAACTCCAAGGATATGGACATTACTGATACCCAAAACGTAGCCGAAATCTTTGAAAATGGGCATTATCATTATTGCATAAATTGTGCCGCATACACAAATGTCGAACAGGCAGAGAGTGAGCAGAAAAAAGCATTTGCAGTCAATGCGGAAGGTGTACGGAACATTGCGGAGAATTGTTTTAAAAATGACGTAACGTTAATTCATATTTCAACGGATTATGTCTTTGACGGCGAGAAAAAGGAACCGTATACGATTAACGATAAGCCCAACCCTATCAATGTGTACGGGGCATCGAAATTAAAAGGTGAACAATATATCAGGGAGATTCCCGGACGCTATTTTATAATCAGAACTTCTTGGCTTTATTCAGAATTTGGGAATAACTTTTATAAGACGATTCTAAAAAAAACAAAGACGGACAAAGTTTTGCGGGTTACCGACAAGCAGAAAGGCTGCCCCACCCACGCCAAGAACTTGGCAAATTTTGTTTTAGGTCTGATTGATTCTAGAAGTACGCATTACGGACTACATCATTTTACCGATGGGGAGGCGATGACCTGGTACGGTTTTGCAAAGCGGATACTCGCCGAAAATGGCCTAGAGAACAGCCTGCGTCTCAAGAAAGCAAAGAATTATCGTACTTTTGCCCGACGGCCCAAAAACAGTGTTTTAGCTACGAGCTATAATTGACCCAGAATATGTTAAGGAAAAATCTGATCATTTTTGGAACAAGGCCTGAAGCCATTAAAATGGCACCCTTAATCAAGGAGTTTAATAAATCTCCCGAAAAGTTTGATACTCGTGTATGTGTTACCGCCCAGCATCGGGAGATGCTTGACCAAGTACTTTCATTCTTTGAGATTACCCCCGAGTATGATCTTGATTTGATGAAGCCGAACCAAAACCTGTTTACCTTGACCTCCGACATTATCATAGGACTAAGGCCGGTTCTTGAGGATTTCTCTCCTGATTACGTTTATATTCACGGGGATACCACCACAACCATGGCCGCCAGTCTGGCTGCATTTTACACTGGTGCAACGGTTTGTCATGTAGAGGCGGGGCTTCGTACTTTCAATAAGAAATCGCCTTTTCCCGAAGAAATGAACCGATGTGTGACAAGTGTTGTCGCCGATATCCATTTTGCCCCAACCAAAACATCGGAAGAAAATTTACTGAAAGAGAACAAGTTACCTGAATCAGTAATTGTTACGGGAAACACTGTAATCGACGCCCTAAGGTTAAGTGTCGATAAGGTTACATCGCCAGAATTTAAACACAAAGAAATCGAGTCGATAAAAAAAATTCTACGGCCGAACAGGAAATTAATACTCGTTACCGGTCATCGAAGGGAAAATCACGGACAGGGCTTTATCGATATTTGCAAGGCATTAAAAACAATTGCAAAGAACCATCCCGATGTTGAAATTATTTATCCGGTTCATTTAAACCCCAATGTGCAAAAACCGGTTTACGAACTATTAGATGACATAAAAAATATACACTTGATAGCACCCTTGTCCTATCCCTCTTTTGTATGGCTTATGCATAAGTCATATTTGATTATAACCGATAGTGGCGGAATACAGGAAGAGGCACCAAGCCTAGGTAAACCTGTATTGGTTCTGCGCGATACTACGGAGCGGCCCGAGGCGGTCGCTTCGGGAACCGTATTATTGGTTGGAACTGATGTTGATAAAATCACATCGGAAACCCAAAAATTACTGACGGATCAACAGCATTACAAGGAAATGAGTTCACGGCATAATCCATATGGAGATGGAACTGCCTGTGCAAAAATCGTAGAATTCATAGATAAGCTATAACATGAAAAACGAAAAAGTGGTCATGATGGGCCTCGGATATATCGGCCTTCCCACGGCGGCATTGATAGCTCAGACCGGAAGGAAAGTTCACGGGGTAGATGTCAACCAAAGTATAGTGGACACCATTAATGCGGGCAAAATCCATATTATGGAGCCCTCTCTGGGCGAAGCGGTCTCCCAGGCAGTCGCAAATGGTTTTTTAGAAGCTTCCACCGTTCCCACGGAGGCCAAAACGTATCTTATTGTTGTTCCCACTCCTTTTAAGGGAAAAAATGAACCTGATATTTCATTTGTGGAAGCGGCTACCAGAGCGATTCTTCCATTTTTAAAAAATGGAGACCTCTACATCATCGAATCGACATCGCCAATAGGTACTACCGAGGCAATGATGCGTTTGATTTATAGTGAACGACCCGAACTACAGAACAAATTGCACATCGCCTATTGTCCTGAAAGAGTTTTACCGGGCAATGTAATGTACGAATTAGTCCATAATGATAGGGTGATTGGGGGAATAGATTCGACATCTACCAAAAAGGCGGTAGATTTCTATAAGAATTTTGTAAAAGGGGCATTGCATGAAACGAACGCAAAAACGGCGGAAATGTGCAAATTGGTGGAAAACTCTTCCAGGGACGTTCAAATAGCATTTGCTAACGAACTCTCGCTTATTTGCGACAAGGCTGACATTAACGTCTGGGAACTTATTGATTTGGCCAATAAACACCCTCGGGTCAACATTCTTAGACCAGGATGTGGCGTGGGAGGCCATTGCATTGCCGTCGACCCTTACTTTATCGTGTCCGACTATCCGTTGGAATCCAAAATTATCGGTACCGCACGCGAGATAAATAATTATAAATCTTTTTGGTGCGCCGAGAAAATACAAACGGCTAAATTGCAATTTGAGCTGAATCATGGCAGAAAGCCAAAAATTGCCATTATGGGATTGGCCTTCAAACCGGACATTGACGATTTGAGGGAGTCTCCTGCAAAATATATTGCTCAGAAAGTGTTGCAAAATTCTAATAACGAAGAGTATTTTATCGTGGAACCCAATTTAAGTTCACATCATGTTTTTAAACTAACACCTTATAAGAAGGCTATCGAAAAGGCCGATATCCTAGTATATTTGGTGGGCCACAAGGAGTTTAAAGAAATAAAGCCCGATACGAAAAAAATCGTATTGGACTTCTGTGGGGTTTTGAATTAGCTTCTAAAATTGGTTGTAGAGGATGGCAGAAGGCTTCTAGCCTATACTTTTTTAAACCTAAAGATTTATCCTACAGATTTCAGATTAATCGGTTGGGGATTCTTAATTTTGATTTTGTTGAATTTTCTATTTGAAAGTATGATGAGCAAATATATGGGAATTTCATTCTTTGCTCTTTTTTATTCTTTGTTCATCCCTCACAAAAAGGAAAATTACACTCAAGAAAGCCTGCTTTAGCCTACGAGTAGTATATATGATTAGTTTATGTTGAATATTTTACAACTTATCGGTAGAGATCAAGAACTTTTTTCCGACGACCTTAAGAAACATGAAGATGAACTTAAATCAACAGTAGCTTCTTCATCTTTTTTGGTCATTGGAGGTGCAGGGTCTATCGGCCAGGCTGTAACCAAGGAAATTTTTAAAAGAAATCCTTTGAAGCTTCATGTAGTGGACCTAAGCGAGAACAATCTTGTTGAATTGGTAAGGGATATTCGAAGTTCATATGGTTATATCGATGGTGATTTCCAGAC
>NZ_JBGTHY010000161.1:0-1828 GCF_041745955.1 Pricia sp. | reverse complement strand
TTACTTCCCACTATGACGGTTTACGCTTTTTCATGAAACCCGTTGAGCAGCGCGGTAATCTCCATGACATCTTTAGTGACCGATATTCTCCCCGAACGTACGAACTGCATAATACCAAAGGGTTTTAGCTCATCGTACATTTTATCGACCTCGCTACGTCTGCCCGTCTTTGATATGACAAAAAAATCCCTAGCTACGGTAACTATCTGCGAATGGTTCTCTTTGATGATATTCTGTATCTGCCGTTCGTCGAACAATAGGTTGGAGGCACTCTTGAACAGCGCTGATTCTTGAAAAATGGTCTCCTCGTCGGTGTGGTAAAAGGCCTTGATCACCTCGATCTGTTTTTCGATCTGGCGAACGATTTTTCGCGTCCAATCTTCCGTAGTAAAGGTCACGATCGTGAACTTAGAAACTCCATCGATTTCTGACCTAGATACGTTTAAGCTCTCTATATTAATGTGCCGCTTTAAAAATATTCCCGATATTCTATTCAGCAATCCGACGTTGTTCTCGGAATAGACCGAAATGGTGAACCAAGCTTTTTTCATTGTTACGTATTAATGATTACTTTTTTTTTGACCGCAATAATCAATCCCGTCGACCAGTTCATTTTGGTTAGGGTAAAATCGTCGCGTTTTTCCAAATAGGCGACCAATCCATCTGCTTTTTCCTGATGCCCGTCGGGCCAATTCGGCTGTACGCTCATATCGTCGATAACGTAAAAACCCCCTACGTTGATCAAATCCAGTATTTCATCGATTTCGCTATACTTTCCTGGCCAAGCATCTGCAAATATGAGGTCAAAGGCCGCTCCATTGTATACTTTTATCCATTCCGCACCCTCTTGGCAGACAATTTCCAATCGCTTGTCTTCCCCGAAATAGGACGTGGCGATGTCGATCAGCCCAGGGTCGTTGTCTACGGTAATCAAATGGGACTCCCTATCCATACCGTCGACCGTCCACGAAAGGCTTAATCCGATGCCGGTGCCCAGTTCCAAAAATCGCCCTTTCGGCTTTGAGGCGATAAGGGTTTTAAGAAAAGTGCCGATATAGATATCCGAAGGCATGGTAAAGCCGATCTCTTCGGATTTTCCTTGGATTTTTTGAAGGATTTTCGGTTTGTTTTGGATGTTGGTGTCGTTCATTTCAGCCGAATATCGGAAACCGACGCGCCTGAGGGAATCATCGGGAATACATTATCTTCCTGTTCAACCTTGACCTCTAAAAAATACGGCTTATCCGAAGCCATCATTTTCTGTATCGTCACTTTCAGGTCTTTGCGCTCGCTGACCCTTTTGGCCTCTATATGGTAGCCTTCCGCAATCTTTACAAAATCGGGATTGACCATGACCGTTGACGCATAGCGCTTTTCGAAAAACAGCTCTTGCCATTGGCGTACCATGCCCAAATGATCGTTGTTCAGCACTACGATTTTTACCGGTACCTGATGCTGGAAAATAATACCCAGTTCCTGAATCGTCATCTGATAGCCGCCATCGCCGATAATAGCGACCACTTCACGGTCCATCGCCCCCATCTTCGCTCCAATGGCCGCAGGAAGGGCAAAGCCCATAGTTCCGAGGCCGCCGGAAGTAATATTACTTTTGGACTGATTGAACTTCGCATAGCGACAGGCAATCATCTGGTGCTGTCCCACGTCTGAAACGATGACCGCTTTGTTTTCGGAAGCCAAATTGATTTCTTCGATGACTTCGCCCATGGTCAAACCTTCCTTGGTGGGATGGATATCATGTTTAATAACCGTATCGAATTCGATTTGGTATTTTTCCTGAAAAACTTTGTGCCAGGCCTTGTGCTCGTTC
>NZ_JBGTHY010000160.1:0-1874 GCF_041745955.1 Pricia sp. | reverse complement strand
CGGAACGAACTACAGTGCCTCGCGAAAATCGAACCTGCGTATGTCCATCTTCGGAAAAGCCGAACGTTATTTGGCCGATTTCGTAGGAGCAGAGGCTTGTGTTACCGTATCCTCCGGTTATTTGGCCGGACAATTCGTGGCACAGGCTATGAACACGAAAGCGCAGCGTTTTTTTTATGCGCCAAACACCCATTCCGCCCTCTATCCTGTCCAAACGAAATCCTACACCACATTTACTGCCCTGAACATTGCCGTCAGGGAACATCTGCGGTCCCAACCCAGAAAAACTCCTGTAGTTTTTTTGGATGCCATCGACTTTTCTGGCTGTAACTATCCCGATTTTGACCCTTTACAACTATTGCCACTAGCGGAAATTATACTGGTGGTCGATGATTCGCACGGTATTGGTGTTGTCGGCAACAACGGAAGTGGCGTTTTTGGCATACTTTCCAAATTATCGATAAAGGAACTGCTGGTATGCTGTTCGCTCGGTAAAGGATTCGGTATACAAGCGGGAGCGGTTTTTGGCGATAAGGAAAGGATATTAGGGCTAATGGAAACCCCCTTTTTCGGCGGTGCGAGTCCCGCAGCGCCGGCCGCACTGGAGACGCTGTTGGAGGCGGAGATGCTATATTCCGAAAAAAGGGTGCAATTACAGAACAATATTGCCCTATTCTTAAGTACCCTTAAACATCCAAAGAAATTCAGTGGCATGAAAGACCATCCCGCTTTTAGTTTTTCAGACACGCAGCTCACGGAATATCTAGCGCAAGAACACATTATTTTAACCCATTTTCCCTATCCTGACGAGCACTCACAACTCATGAGCCGGATAGTACTCAGCGCCCATCATCGCGAAGATGATATTATAAGGTTGACGGATTTGCTTAATGAGCAGCGGGTTTGAAATAGTGTCATGTCCAAAATAAGGTAGTTAACTATATACTGAAATAAATTTACAGGCCATACGCTTGCTAGTCCATCGAATTGTTCTAACATTGAAAAAAATACAGCAAATTATAACCAATACCATGAAAAACTTCCGAGACAAAACCACGGGCCTCTTTCTTTTAACGCTATTAACTTTAACGACCACATGGGCGCAAACCCATGGTAAACAGGGTATGGTCGTTTCCGACAATGCAATGGCTTCGCAGGTGGGAATCGATATTCTTAAAAAGGGTGGTAATGCTATAGATGCTGCCGTTGCGACTGCATTTGCGCTCGCGGTAACCCACCCCCAGGCCGGCAATATCGGTGGCGGCGGTTTCATCGTATTTATGGATGCTTCCGGCAAAACAACGACCATCGATTTTAGGGAAAAAGCGCCGTTACTTGCCACGCCCGATATGTTTTTGGATGAACAGGGCAAACTGGTCGAAGGCAGTAACCATACCGGATTAAAATCCGTGGGCGTTCCCGGAACGGTGGCAGGGCTCTATATGGCGCATGGCAAATACGGTTCATTACCGTGGAAAAAGCTGGTGCAGCCCGCTATTGATTTGGCGAGGAAAGGGATTGTTCTTTCGTATACCCTTGCCTCTCATGCTGAAAATTTACGTTCGGATCCGTCTCCCGATTTCATGAAAAATTACTTTACCGATTCCAATGGTACGATGTTAGAATACGGAGACCTATGGATGCAGAAAGAATTGGCAAATACCTTAAAGCAAATCAAAAGACACGGGAAAGACGGATTTTATAAAGGCAAGGTGGCGCAAGAAATTGCAGACTACATGAAAAACAACGGTGGTCTTATTAGCCTAGAAGATCTGGAAAAATATACCGCTATTGAACGTGAGCCGGTAAAAGGCACGTATCATGGCTATGACATTTATTCCATGCCCCCGCCCAGTTCCGGAGGTGTGGCCTTG
>NZ_JBGTHY010000159.1:0-6512 GCF_041745955.1 Pricia sp. | reverse complement strand
GGGAAACTTCGGTTCCGTAGATGGCGATAGTCCCGCTGCCATGCGATATACCGAGGCGAGAATGCGCAAGATCGCCGATGAGATGTTGGCCGATATCGATAAGGACACGGTGGACCACCAGCTCAATTTCGACGATTCTTTAGAGGAACCGACCGTTTTGCCAGCCCGAGTGCCCAATCTATTGATTAACGGGGCGTCCGGTATTGCAGTGGGAATGGCCACGAACATGCCGCCCCATAACCTATCCGAAGTGATCGACGGCACCGTTGCATACATTGAGAACAACGATATCGACATCGACGAACTTATTACGCACATCAAAGCCCCCGATTTTCCGACGGGCGGCACTATTTATGGGTATGGTGGAGTGAAAGAGGCCTTCCATACCGGTCGCGGCCGGGTCAAGGTCAGGGCCAAGGCCATTATCGAAGAAGTACAGGGAAAGGAGTGCATCATCGTGACCGAAATTCCCTATCAGGTCAACAAGGCCGATATGATAAAAAAGACCGCTGATCTGGTCAACGATAAAAAAATTGAAGGCATATCGAGCATTCGCGATGAATCCGACAGAAACGGTATGCGCATCGTTTATATATTGAAACGCGATGCCATTCCGAACATCGTTCTCAATACCTTATATAAGTATACCGCGTTACAATCTTCATTTAGCGTCAATAACATTGCCCTGGTCAACGGCCGGCCGCAGTTGCTGAACGTGAAGGAAATGATCCATTATTTTGTCGAGCATCGGCATGAGGTGGTCGTTCGCCGTACGAAATACGAACTTAAAAAAGCGGAGGATAGGGCGCACATCTTAGAGGGACTTATCATCGCTTCGGACAATATCGATGAGGTGATCGCCATTATCAGGGCCTCTTCAAACGCCGATGAGGCGCGGGAAAACCTGATGGAACGCTTCAAGCTTAGCGAGATTCAGGCCAAGGCAATTGTTGAGATGCGCCTGCGTCAACTGACCGGTCTGGAGCAGGACAAGTTACGGACGGAATATGACGAGATCATAAATACCATCGCCGATCTGAAAGACATTCTCGACAAGAAAGATCGAAGAATGCAGATTATCAAGGACGAGCTCTTGGAGATCAAGGAAAAATATGGTGATGAACGCCGTTCCGAGATCAACTTGGCCGGTGGTGACCTTAGTATCGAGGATATGATTCCCGATGAGCAGGTCGTTATCACTATTTCGCACGCCGGATATATCAAAAGAACGCCGCTGTCGGAATACAAGACCCAGAATAGGGGCGGGGTAGGCCAAAAAGCATCCTCGACCCGAAACGAGGATTTCTTGGAGTACCTGTTCGTGGGCACCAACCACCAGTACATGCTGTTCTTTACCCAAAAGGGAAAATGTTTCTGGATGCGGGTCTACGAGATTCCAGAAGGCAGCCGTACATCCAAAGGAAGGGCGATACAGAACCTGATCAATATCGAACAGGACGATAACGTTAAGGCCTTTATCTGTACCCAGGATCTGAAGGACGAAGAATACGTGAACAGTCATTATGTCATCATGGCCACCAAAATGGGTATCGTGAAAAAGACGTCTTTGGAGCAATATTCGCGGCCACGCCAAAACGGTATCAATGCCATTGGGATACGGGAAGAGGATGAACTTTTGGAAGCCAAATTAACAACGGGCACCAGCCAGATATTCCTAGGACTCAAATCGGGCAAGGCCATACGTTTTGAGGAAGGCAAGACCCGACCGATGGGAAGGAATGCATCCGGGGTACGGGGAATTCGCCTCGCTAACGATAAAGATGAGGTCATCGGGATGGTATCCGTGCATGATTTTGAAGAGGATATTTTGGTCGTTTCCGAAAACGGATACGGCAAACGGTCGAGCATTGAAGACTATCGGATCACCAACCGGGGCGGTAAGGGCGTCAAGACCATATCGATCACCAAAAAGACCGGCGGATTGGTGGCTATCAAGAACGTTTCCGATACCGATGACCTGATGATCATCAACAAATCGGGAATCGCCATCCGTATGGGTGTCGAAGACCTTCGGGTCATGGGCCGGGCCACACAAGGCGTACGTTTGATCAATTTGAAGGATAACGATTCCATTGCTGCCGTTGCCAAGGTCATGAAAGACGAAGATGAACTTGAAGATGCCGCTATAAAGGATATCGAGGTGAATCCCGATGAGGTAGCTCCCGATACTGATGATGGCACGGACCTTGATACGGATGCTACCGATGAAGCCAAAGAATAGTGCAATATCATTATGGTATTTCCATAAAATTTGTATTTTGCGGGCAGAACCGGAAAATTTTGGTACCTCCCGATTAATCACTAATTAAATGTATACGAAAATGAAAACTAGATTCTTAATATTCGCAATGCTGTGTTTTTCCGTAGTCGGATTCGCACAGAAAAAGGAAATGAAAAATGCTGAAAAAGCACTTGAAGACGGCAACGCAACGGAAGCTAAAGGCCTATTGCAGGGCATTGATGGTGCCATGGGGGGGCAAGACGAAAAACTCCAGGCCGAATATTATCTTATCAAGGGCAAAACCTATGCTAAATTGGCTAAGGACGGTGACAACAGTGCATTTGACGAGGCCCTCACCTCGTTGCAGAAGGTTAGCGAAATAGAGGAAAAGAGCGGAAAGCCCAAATTTGGCGATGAGGCCCAACAGCATTTACAGGCCATGACCGCCGATTTGGTAAATTCCGCCGTAGAGGACAATGGTAACAAAAAGTTCAAGGAAGCTGCCGATAAGCTTTACACTAGCTACAAGATCAGTCCCCAAGACACTTCCTATCTTTATTATGCTGCAAGTAGCGCCGTAAACGGAGGTCACTACGAGCAGGCATTGAAGTTTTATGAAGAACTACAGGAAGTAGGTTACGAAGGTAGCGGAACTGTTTACAAGGCCACTAACGTTGAAACCGGGGAGGTCGAGGAAATGGAAAAGACCCAACGCGACCTTATGGTGAAATCAGGAACTTACAAAGACCCACAAGACGAAAAAGAACCTTCCAAAAAAGCGGAAATCGTAAAGAATACCGCTTTGATATATACACAGCTAGGTCAAGACGATAAGGCCTTGGAGGCTTACAAAATGGCTAGGGAAAGCAATCCCGAAGATGTAAACCTTATCCTTAACGAGGCCAACCTCTATTATAAGATGGGCGATAAGGAAAAGTTCAAGGAACTCATGGCGGAAGCTACGGCAATGGCACCTGACAATCCCGACCTCCAATATAATATCGGTGTTATCAATATGGAGCAAGGCAATTTGGAGGCAGCCCGTGAGTCTTATAAGAAAACTTTGGAGATCGATCCAGGGTACACCAATGCACAACTAAATCTTTCGACCACGTATGTAAACGAAGGCAATGCCTTGATCGACGATATGAACGCTTTGGGCAACTCAAAAGCCGACATTGCGAAATACGACGAGCTTAAGCAAAAGAAGGACGATTTGTTTACGGAAGGCGCCACGGTTTTAGAGGATGCCCTAAAAACGAATCCCGGGAACCAAGGTATCCTTACCCAGCTCAAAAATATATACGGTGCCATGGGGGACAACGAAAACTTTATGCGCCTTAAAAAATTATTGGAAGATACAGGAGGTCAACCCAAAGATACCATCCAAGGCCAGTAGCTCGCTACGCTGTATCGTTATATAAAAATCCCTGAGGTTTACTAAATCTCAGGGATTTTTTAATTTTTTAGGATTTCTTTACAAGTGGTTTGTCCCGTTCTATTTGGGTGCTATTAACAGTATTGTTTGGACACGAACCCGATGGACGAATGGGCAGTAATCAACAGCATTTGTAATGTATTCTTAGTAAAACCAGGCCTAATTTCTTTCCACGATTATTGCGGAAGCCCCGCCGCCGCCATTGCAGATGGCCGCTGCCCCTATCTTGGCATTGTTCTGTTGTAGTACACCGAGCAGGGTAATCAAAATTCGGGCGCCGGAACAGCCCAAGGGATGGCCGAGGGAAACGGCACCTCCGTTCACGTTGACGTTTTTGTCCGTAAGTCCCAGTAGTTTCATATTGGCCAGGCCCACCACGGCAAAAGCTTCATTGAACTCGAAATAGTCGATGTCCTCGATTTGCAGTCCCGCTTTGGCAATCGCCTTAGGCAACGCCTTTGCCGGTGCCGTGGTAAACCATTTGGGCTCTTGCGCTGCATCGGCATAGCTTCGGATTTTTGCCAAAGGCTCGAGATTCAATTCCTTTGCCTTCTTAGCACTCATGAGCACCAGGGCCGCCGCACCGTCGTTTATCGTGGACGCATTGGCAGCCGTTACGGTTCCATCTTTCGAGAATGCGGGTCGCAAATTTGGGATTTTATCCAGCTGCACGTTCTTGAATTCCTCATCTTCGGAAACCATTACGGGCTCTCCGCGACGCTGTGGTACCTCAACGGGAACGACCTCGTTGTCGAACTTTCCGTTTTTCCAGGCTTCCGCCGATCTTTTATAGGATTGAATGGCGTAATTGTCCTGATCTTCCCTGCTGAATTTGTGTTCGGAAGCACAGGCATCGGCACAAACGCCCATGGCATTTTGATCGTAAACGTCTACAAGGCCATCCTTTTGCATTCCATCTATTAAGGTAGCCGGGCCGAATTTTTGTCCGTTTCTTAAATGCATGTAGTGGGGGATAAGGCTCATATTCTCCATTCCTCCCGCAACAGCGACCGAAATATCACCTAGAGCAATAGCTTGTGCTGCCTGCATCACGGCTTTCATACCCGAGGCACATACCTTGTTGATCGTGGTACACGGCACCGAATCGGGAAGTCCCGCAAAGATAGCTGCCTGGCGAGCGGGGGCTTGGCCCGTACCCGCTTGCACGACGTTGCCCATTAACACCTCGTCAACCAAATTGGGGTCCAAATTAATTTTCTGCAAAGCGCCCTTAATCGCGACTGCGCCCAATTTTGGTGCGGGAATGGTTGATAACGACCCCATAAAACTTCCTATCGGCGTGCGTGCCATCGATACTATTACCACTTCATTCATAAGCTCTCGGATTTTGTCCGTAAAATTAGCAAATTCAAAAGTAGGAAATTAATGTGTTATTCGGGATGTCGTTTCCAGGCTTCCCTAGAATCATCCCTTCGGTCTGATTTAAATCCGTAGGTAATCAAAACGCTTGTTACTTAAAATTATTAACCGTAGTTACGGCTATGCTTGAGAATTATGTTTTGGCAAAGAAAAAAACGAACCTGCCCGACCGGCAGGCGGGTTTGCCAAAATCCCCGAATTTCTAAATGGCACGAGTATATTTTCTATTTTTGGCGCAGATATCGTTTCCATGCAAAAAATACTGGACCGGATTTTTAGAAATCAATCCCTCGTATATAAATACTTCCTATACGTGGTATCGATAGCCTGCATCGTTTTTTTCTTTCCAAAAGGCGGTAAGTTTAAATACGAATTTCAAAAGGGGAAGCCTTGGCAGTATGAAAATCTTTACGCTCCTTTTGATTTTTCCCTAAAAAAAAGCCGTGAAGAACTTTCGAGTGAGCAAGATTCGGTGCAGCGGAACAGCAGCGTATATTTCCGGTATAACGATTCCATAAAAGAAGGGGTATACGCCAAATTTGAAAAGGAATTTCCCACTGTTTTTCCCACCCAAAAATACAGTGCCAATGGATTAAGGTTGCTTGAGAAAGCCGGCAATGAAATTTTGGATAGCCTCTACTTGAACGGGATCTTGGAAAAGACGAACGGCAAGCAGTCCCGAAAAAAAATCTATCTGGTCAGGAACAACGAGGCCAGACAGGTTCGGTTTAAAGAGCTGGTCCGCATTCAAAACCTGAAAAGTGTAGTAAATGTGTTTTTGGAGAAAAATAAGCTGACGGACTTCAACGAGAGCTATCAACAGCTGTTTTTTGACATCGTGAGGCCCAATGTGTCCTATGACAAGAGTGTTTCGGAAAAAGGCCTGCAAGATGAACTATCAAAAGTTTCCACCACGAGGGGTTCCGTCGACGAAGGAAAGCTAATAGTCGCCAAAGGCGAGGTGGTAGAGGCCGAAAACCTGAAAATTTTAAATTCCCTCAAAGCGGAATACGAATCAGAATTATGGGCGGCGCACAATTACTACTTTATTCTATTCGGATATACGGTACTCGTGGCACTGGTATTATTGATGCTGTTTTTATTTCTTCATAAATACCGGCCCGAGATTTTCGATCACAATACCAAGGTAACCTTTATATTTTTCAATATTCTGTTGATGGTTTTCGTCACCACCTTAGTTGTTAAATACGACGAAAACTACGTGTTCGCAGTTCCTTTGTGCATTCTGCCTTTAATATTAAAAACATTTTTCGATGCCCGATTGGGGCTTTTGGTGCATGTACTTACGATATTAATTTTAGGTTTTGTGGTGCCCAACAGTTTTGAATACATCTTTTTACAGATAATTGCCGGGATTGTCACCATATTGACGGTATCCGAACTTTACAAAAGAGCCAATCTGTTCATAACCGTAGGGCAGATTACCTTGAT
>NZ_JBGTHY010000158.1:0-2327 GCF_041745955.1 Pricia sp. | reverse complement strand
CAAACCAGAAAGATTTGACTAATTTCAAGACCGAAAAATAAGTGCGCCCCGACCCCACATTGCGCATTGCACGCGCCGAGCCGTTAAAATGTCAATAAAACCCCTTTTCTATCCATTAACCTTATGACGGCAAAACCCACGTTTTTTTAAACTTTCAGCAACGGAAGAAGCCCCTAAAATTTATACAATCGATTTTTGCAATATCATTCCGGGGCCTGACCTTAAGGTATCTTCGATTTGGCCTGTCCGGAAAACATGTTATTCGACTTTTGTCCTGGAATCCTTTATCGTTATGCGCCGGGCATCGGGATGGTTCGGATTGATTATGAAGTTATAGCTTTTATCATCGACGACGGAAGGTACTTTTATCACTGCGAATTCACCTTGGGCGAGCAGGTCCGAGCCTATAATTTGTGTAGGCCCGCCTTTATAAGGGGTCTTGTCCCAGGGAATGTCGTCGAGCATCTCCCTGGTAATTTCAAGAATCTCGATGTTATCGGGGATTTCGTAGGAAACATACACAAAACCGTCCGGGATGATCTTGCCCGCAGGCCCCCTTTGCTTTTCTTTCTTGGCAACGGCCTTGGATTCGCTTGTGTAGATTATCGGTATTCCCCTATTGTGCCATCGGCCTTCCGATTTAAGCCCCCCACCCCCGGAGAGGTCGTCCTTATATTCATTTCCGCTGACCCTATGGACGATCATGCCACAAAACCATATTCTATTTTGACAAGATCGTCAAATAGGATATTGATTCCAGTTGGAGATTCTAGATATTGTTTGGGCAACAGATCTTCGTAATATTCGTTTTTTGTGTTGAGCCATTTTTTGAATTTCGTCCGGTTTCCGAATACTTGAAGCCCATTGTTATAAAAAAGGAATACCGATAGTATATGCATGGACTGTAAATGACTGAATTTGGAATTGCTCTGTATCCTCGACAAGGGAACTCCCAGAATTTCCGCCCAATCCTCCCGGTCGATCTTCAAAACATCGTTCAGGGCCTTGAAGGCCGATTTGGGCATTTCGTATTTGTATTTAAGAAACTCCTTTAAACTATTTTGGGAACTCTCGTTGGATATGATCATTTCGTTAAGGCGATCCGACAGACGGGAATGTTCCTTTATAGTTGTCATGACCTCCCAAAGAGAGGTTCGTGCTTTCTCCGGCAATGTCACATAGGTTTTATCCAATTTCATGGATTTTGTTCGTGTTTTGTTCATCTTCCAGATTTAACGTGGCTTTTATAAAAATGGTTCAAATAAACGTGGGGACAACATAGGGCCTCTTCCCGCTAGAGCCAAAAAGTCCCGTTCCGCCCATATCCTACCAAATTAATGAATTTTGCCGGATTATTTCCCGGTCGGGAAGTTAATTCGATAAAATGCAATTATATGAACTTGACATTGTTGGAAAAGTCCCGGCCATAGAAAATAACCGAAAAAGTAATGGAGAAAACCCCTTTTCTTTTTCGGACCGGCCTTGGAGCGTTGCTGCGTGTTGTTTTTCGATTTTTCATAATTAGGATGAAGCCCATCGGTGCAAAAACGTACGCTAAGGATGGAAATTTATCAAAAAACAGGATAATATTTCTATTAATCTAAAAATGAGATATGCTATAAGCCGGTAATTTATGGTTTACATGGCCCTTGGTGACAGCTCCCCTGCTGTTGAGCCGTATAGTTCAATTAAACCCGCATTTCTTAATTGAACTATCTACTATTAATCCCACCTTAATTCAGACTTATCAAACTTTGATATTCGCCGGCTATTTAAGCAAACTGACATAATTTTGGTTAAGTGGCGGCCGGTGACGGCCACCCTTCTACTGGGTCTGTTTTCTCATTTGACCGCACACCGAGAATATTTGAATTTGCGGCTAAAAGATGTTATATTGCATCATAATAACATCTAGTTGGAGATAAACATGAGCAGAAAAACGATACAGTTCGGAGATGGTCAAACGGATTATATCGCATTGGCCGTAAAACAAAGAGGTTTTAGGAGCGATAGCGAATATATCCGAGATCTGGTCCGCAGGGACGAAGAAAAAAACCGCGAATTCCTGGCATTGCAAGCGGAACTGCAAAAGGGGATCGATAGCGGTATCAGCGACAGGACTTTCGATGAAATATGGGAAGAGGGCAGACAGGAGGCCCTGCAACAAAAGCCCAAGGAAAATGCGTGAGTTCCGCATATCCAAAAAGGCGGCCTTCGATATCAAGGAGATTTCCCGTTACACAACTTTGGAATTTGGCGACCAACAGGCGTTGAGATATAAACAAGGAATGTACGGGGTGTTTCAAAACTTGGCCGACAGCCCCGAT
>NZ_JBGTHY010000157.1:0-1674 GCF_041745955.1 Pricia sp. | reverse complement strand
TAGGGAAAATAGGCCAACAGGGTCAAGGTGTTTTTCTTAGGATGGTAGAAAACCGCTCGGCTGATCAGAAATCCCGAAGTGGTGGATACGATAGCTACAGAAAGGGATATTACTAAGGAGGATAAAAAACTTTCTAACAATCCGGTCTCGGAACCTAGAATGGTCATCCAGTTTTTCAGTCCGAAATAGGATGGTAATATATCGGGGAACCGCCATTCCGAAGCCAAGGATAGCAAAACAAGGTACACGAATGGAAACAGGATCAACAGCACCGCCACGCTCAACACAAATGGTTTCCAACTAAGAGCTTGTTTAAACTCCTTTCTTCCTGATTTCCGATATTTTGAGAACCGTGACTTCACTTCAAAATGTTTAAATATCCCGATATTCAGAAACTTTGAAGTATTGCCAGAACCTCAAACTATTGAAAATCAGTTCAAATTTATTCTAAACAACCTCTAAGGTTCATAAATACGTCTTTTTTTGGGAAGAAAAAGTAATATCGCAGCCGTCGAAACAATCAAGGTATACATCACGGCGACCACATAGCCCTCGGATATTTTATCGAGGTCGTATTGTTTTATTTCCCGAATGATCAAGACCGACAGCATTTGTGGGGATTCTTGACCTAAAATTAGCGGTACTTCATAGGCTCCCAGCAAAAAGATAAAATAGAGCACGATAAGCACCCATGTCTTTTTGACCAAAATGGGCAAAAATATTCGATGGGTGACCTGTTTGGCGTTTGCCCCCAGGGATTGCGCCAATACGGACAGCTCTTCGATACGCTCGTTTTTGTAGACGTTCAAAAAGAGTAACACAAAAAAAGGCATGATCATCGTAATAAAAGATAGTACGATACCGAACGCCAAAGCATCATTAACGAGGTCTGGAAATTGTAATGCTTCAGTTATCCACCCCAATTGATAGCTGAGCCTTGAAAAAAAGCCCCCTTTTGAGAAAAGTTGAAACGTGAAAAAACCGGTGACGATGCCCGGCACTGCCAATGGCAAGTAGATTATAAAGGATAGAAATTTTTGCTCCAAGCGTTTTCGGAATTTAAGGGTCGCCCATAAGGCTCCACCTACGGAGACGACCACGGCGACCAAGGCAATCAAAAAACTGTATAAAAAAGATCGGAAAAATTCGCCGGAAGCTAATACTGATGTCCAAAATTCAGTGGTAAAACCCTTGTTGGCCACACCGATGACCCCAAAACTATAGAGCAGTGCATAGATGAACGCCGCCGCAAACGGCACTACGCCAATGGCGATGAAAAGGATGATGCCAAAATTTGGTTTTTTATTTTTCAATGACTTGCTTCCTAAAATCCTCATAAAGGCGGATCATATATTCTGGGGCCGGTTCGGCGATGGCGTTCTTTTCCAGCTGTTTCATTTCAGGGCCGTATTGACGTTTGGCGACCTTTTTGAACTTTTCTTGCCAGTCTGCAGGCAGACTTTCGATGTTCAATACCGTATTCGAGTTCATTCCGTTTACCTCGGCTTTTTTCAGCTGGGCTTCCGGGGATAGCAAGAAATCAATGACCTGCATAGCACCTGCCTTTTGGGGAGCGTTGTACAGCACCCCGAGATAATTTGAATTCTTGATCGTACCATTATCCCAAGCATAGCCACGCGTGGATTTAGGATAAAGACCGTTCAGTACTTTTTC
>NZ_JBGTHY010000156.1:0-4559 GCF_041745955.1 Pricia sp. | reverse complement strand
ATGCGGACTTTCTTTTAGACTATAATATAAAACCAAGAGATATTTTAGATTTAATTACAAAACCGGATTTATCAAAATTTGTAAAAGATAACGGAATAAAACAAAGAGGAGATGATATTTTAAATATCCTTGAACACTACAAAGATGTAGAAAACTTATATCTCGAAAATTATGAGAATGTTGGTTACCGCAATTTGAACTTATTAAAGGAGAATGGGATTTTTGGAAAAGAAAGTGAGTTAGGTTTGAAATTTGAAGAACTTACTAAAATAATTTTCAAGTCTTTAGGTTTCAATGTAGATGATAAGTTCAAAAACCAAATAAACACCCAAAAGGATATGATAGATATTCTTTTAAATTTGGGAAATAACGAAATTATCATCGTTGAGTGCAAAACGATAAAAGAAAAGGGTTACAATAAATTTAGTACCGTTTCGAGACAATTGAAATCATATCAAAACTTGGCTTTGAAAAACAATTTACGGATTGTAAAAATCCTGCTTGTTGCACCAGAATTTAGCGATGATTTTGTCTATGATTGCGAAATGGACACAGAAATGAACTTATCGCTTTTGACAGCTTCTACCCTTTCCAAAATTTTCGAGGCATTCAAGCTATCTAAATATCAAGAATTTCCACATGTTCTATTCAGAGATATTGTTATAAACGAAGAAAGAATTATAAAAGCATTAACGAAATAAAGCCAGTTGCTAGGACCGTACATAAGCTATGGCGTGGTCAGTCCTCATTTGGAGAGGTCCGCAAGAATAGTGGATGTCGGTGGCGGGACGGGCAAATATGCGGAATGGCTATCGAACAAGGGGCATACGGTCTTTTTGGTCGACCCGGTTCCCAAACACATCGAACGGGCAAAACGAAGGGCCAACACCCTGAAAAATAAGTTCCATGTTCGGTTGGGGGAGGCCGGGGATTTAAATTTCCCGGATAACTCTGCCGACTTAGTGATTTTACACGGACCGTTGTACCATCTACAGAAAAAATCGGACAGGGAAAAAGCGATCAAGGAGGCCAAGAGGGTTGCCAAATCAGGAGGGATCGTTCTGGGATTTTCCATCAACTATACCGCGTCGACCTTGGCAGGTCTGATGCAGGGACTGATTCACCGCAAGAAATATTTTGAAATGTGCGTGGAAGAACTGACCACCGGAATCCACAATCCACCTGATGAATTTCCTTGGCTTCTTGCAGAAGCATATTACCACAGGCCGGAAGAATTAAAGGAAGAGTTCGAGGGTCAGGATTTAGTTTTCCTGAACATCCATGCCATTGAGGGTATGGCCTGGTTGGACAAGGATTATTTTTCCAGCATGTCCAATGCAACGAGCAAAAAAACCCTCATGGATTTGATAGAAATTACGGAAAACGACGTAAATCTTTTGTTCTTTAGCCCTCACATGATGATTGCAACAAAAAAACAGTGAGAGGCTCGGCAATTCAGCACAAGTGGCCAAGTCCAGCCTAGGTCGCTAGTATATATGGTTGAACCGGAATGGATATTTTCGCTGTTTCTACCGGAATATCCATATTGCATTGGATATTTATTTTTATCTTCATTGATAAGTGTTTAAAGTTCAAATAAACGATTAATTGGGCACCGAACTTAATTTTTCTGTTACCTGGAACGAATCAAGTAATTCCTTCCAAGGAGCTATAATCCTATAAATAAAGAGTTTATGCTGATTAGGACGTTTTTTATGATTTCAGTAGTATCACTTTTTTCTTGCAAGCAGGATAAAATGGGTATCGGATATGAGGTTCATGGAACGGTGCGGGCAGTCCCTGATAGCACTATGGTCTACATGAGGAACGATGGGCTGAACGATTCCACAATGGTCCTAGGGGAAACGTTCTTATTCAAGGGAAAAGTAAAAGAACCGACATGGACCTTAATGTTCCTAGAAAATTTTGATGAGCCGATACCTTTGTGGTTGGAGAACGTCCAAATTAGAATAGAGGCCTTACCCAATCGTCTCACTGAAGTGAAAGTTAGCGGCGGCGAGATCCAGTCCATGGCAAATATGTTGGCCGAAAGGAGTGATGCTATCAGAACGGCAATGGACAGTCTAGGCAATATAATGGCCCTGCCGGAACTGACAGACCTGCGGAAGGATTCGGTGCAAGCGTCGTACAGGAAACTGCAACAGGATGAGATAGCCCTAGAAAAGGACTTTATCAGGGAAAACCCTAATTCCCCCGTTAGCGCTTTCATCCTGAACAGGAATAGAACACGATGGGAAAAAACATCGGTGGCGAATCTTTTCTCCCAACTAAAAGACAGTGCTAAGAAAACGGTCTATGGTAAACTTCTCGACCGATATATTAAATTGAACAAAAATCCGGAAGTGGGCGACGGGTACGTCGATTTCGTACAAGAAAAACCGGATGGCGAATCGACCAGGCTTTCCGATTTAATGGGGAAATATACTTTGGTAGAGTTCTGGGCATCTTGGTGCGTTCCCTGCAGAAAGTCCAATCCTGAACTTTCCAAGCTTTATTCGAGATATAGGAAAAAAGGTCTAAGGATAGTAGGTGTCTCGCTCGATGAGGACCGGGAAAGTTGGCTCGATGCCATCGAAGAGGACGCATTGGAGTGGGACAATGTTACGGACCTAAAATTCAATGAAAACGAGGCTGCCCTCATATACGGCGTTGTCGGTATACCCGATAATTTTCTCATCGATGATAAGGGTATTATCGTCGCAAGAAATTTGAGGGAGAAAGCTCTCACCAAGAAACTTAAAGAAGTTTTCGGGGAAAATCCAACTTTTAAGCAAAAAACTGACTAAAGTTCAAATAAACGATTATTTCATAATCAGAAAGGAACTAAGTCAACATAGTGCTTTCCAAGACTATTAAAGTTAATCGCATAATACTATTTTGACATAAGGAGTTATCAGCCATTTATTTCAGCCCTAGAAGGTTACAGAGAGAAATAATTTCCAAAACTTAAAAGAGATGAAAAAACTTTTCCTGATATTCATTCTTTCTGTAGTTTGTTCCTGTGGCGGGGCAAAATACAGCTACACTTTTGACACAGGAAAACAGTTGGACTTCAGCGAGGGGAAATGGATCCTTAACAGCACCAAGTCCAATTCAACAGTATTCGACACAGAACTATATCAGGCTTCGCTAAAGGGTTTCAAAAAAATTCTGGGAGACTCCCTTTTGGAAATGGACGATTTAAGGAGCAGTAAACTGGTAGCACCAAAAATAAGTTTCAATCTATCGAATTCGGACCTGAAACAATTAAGGAACGATACGGACTGCGACTTCATAATCAACGTCGGAGGAAACGTCATCAGCGACGGTGCGGGAACATTATCGTTTCCGGACCAAGACAATTTTTCAAGCAACAGGGCGGCCGTATCAATAGCGATCTATGACCTGAATGTCGGAACATTGATATCCTCATCCCAGGTCTATGGAAAAACATCCACCCAAGCCGCAAGTTTTAACGAAGACGATAAATTGCCTACGATAAACCCCAGTTCACACATGATTATGCTCGCGGGAGGAAAAAAACTAATCCGTAAATACGAAAAAAATAGACTGGACAAATGAACATTGGTCGAAGGATACCGCGTTTTTCGGGGTAGTGTAATCCCGTAGTAAAGTTCGCATAAACGATTATTAAGATGAATAAGTTACTCATGATACTGTCCATAATAACGGTCTTGTCCTGTACCGATATGAGTACCGAAAAAACTGATGTCGAACAGAATGCCAACAATTCTGATGTTGTTTCTTCCGATTCCTTAAGAGCACTGGCCGTCGAAAAAAGGCAGGATTCCTCTTCTTGGGATACGGATATGTTCAAAGCAGATCTGTCATTTACAAATAACAAATCAACCGGCCCTTTTACGTTTGGAGTTTTTCCCGTACCCCGTTATGACATAGTAGGGAAAGGAACGTTCGCCGGTCTTGGTAATTTCGGCTATAACGGATCTGGAACTTACTTCAAAACTATAAATGACAAAACAATATTGTACAACAGCTTCTTCGTTAAGAAGAACAGGCTGAACGAGAATCGATTGCAAAAAAGAAATGACGAAATATTTTTCCAAATACTCGTTTTGACCGACACCATCGATTCGGTTAATTTCTCCCATGTGGGCAGCGAGATAATTTCCCGCAACCATCCCGATTATGTAGGGCAGGGATTCTATAAGACCAAAAACAACAAAATTGATTACGTCGCTTTTACGACCCTGGAACACGAATCCTACGCCATTGTCAACACCAGACTTTTTAACCTCAGTTTTGGAAAAACAATTTTGATAGCGCCACAAAAGGACGGTAGCCTAAGACCCATGCAAATTGAATCACCACAACTTTCAAGTGAGGAAATCAATCAGTTCACCGACAAACTACTTAAGGAAGAGAGAGTAATGAAGTTTTTCACAAAACCAGATAATATCTAAAAGTAAAAATAAAGTATAAAATAAATCAACATGAATTATATTATTAAATTCTGTTTTCGATATATTTTGCTTTACGCGACTCTATTGCCCTTGCTATTTTCATCCTGCGAGCAAAAA
>NZ_JBGTHY010000155.1:0-2242 GCF_041745955.1 Pricia sp. | reverse complement strand
AATAGTTTGATCAACTGGATTTACGTCGCTCAGCAGGTCGTCGTAAATGTCGCTTCCTATAACGCAAACGTTATTATTATTTTCGATATCAAAAGAATTAAATCCACGACCATCTTCTATTTCCCAGCCGCCGGCATCCATAAAATTTTCATTAACCCCGACTACAGAAACTTCTGGATCGGTCTTTTTGTTTTCAAATTTTATCTCTGCTGCTCGCGTTCCATTAAATGAGACGGCAGTTTTGGAAAATGGAAAACGATATTCGTCCTCAAATGCTCTGACCTGATTGTAATTTATGATAGGATTGACTTTCTCTCTCTCTGCACCACGCCCACTACCTATTCTAATATTAAGTTCATTCTGCTGTATGTTAAAGGTGTTGGCCCCCATAAAGGAGAAATTGCTGGCCAGTGAACTTTCTAGTGCAGAAACCGCGCTTAAAATCCCAACCAGTGCCATAATACCGATCCCTATGATTAAAACCGTGAGTATAGTTCTTAGTAATTGGGTCCTAATTGATCCAAAGGCTATTTTAATATTCTCTTTTAATAAGGGAAACATTTTTCTGACTGATTTTTGTTTGGTATAATAATAAGACTATCAAATGTCAATAAAGTTACCTTAAATACAAAATATCTTTATAAGCCGTGATAATTATAATATTTTTGCGGGGAATCTACAATTAAAATGGCAAACAGAGCAAGCATCCCTAAAGGGACTAGAGATTTTAACCCAGCCGAAGTCGCAAAGCGAAATTATATCATCGATATCATAAAATCGCAGTTTAAGCTCTACGGATTTCAGCCGATAGAAACTCCCAGTTTTGAAAATTCTGAAACCTTGCTCGGTAAATATGGGGACGAAGGAGATCGTTTGATTTTCAAGATTTTAAATTCTGGTGATTTCTTATCGAAAGTTGATGATGAAACCTTAAAGAATAGGGATATTTCTAAAATATCTTCGCAAATTTCGGAAAAAGCCTTACGATATGATCTGACTGTTCCGTTTGCTCGATACGTGGTACAGAACCAAAATGATATTGACTTTCCATTTAAACGCTATCAGATTCAGCCCGTTTGGAGAGCCGATAGACCCCAAAAAGGACGGTTCAGGGAATTTTTTCAGTGTGATGCCGATGTTGTTGGTTCTACCTCACTTTGGCAAGAAGTTGAATTTGTTCAACTTTATGATGCTGTTTTTGATCAGCTTCAACTTAAAGGAACTACGATAAAAATCAACAACCGAAAAATTCTTTCTGGTATTGCCGAGATCATTGGGGCACAGGACAAGCTCATCGACTTTACGGTTGCCTTAGATAAGCTCGATAAAATAGGAGAGGAGAAGGTCAAGGACGAAATGCTGCAACGTGGCATTTCTGAAGAAGGCTTAAAAAAGCTTCAACCTCTATTTTCGCTTTCCGGAAGTTTTGACGAAAAATTGTTACAATTAAGTTCACTTTTAGAAGACTCCGAAATTGGTAAAAAAGGAATTCGGGAATTAGAATTTATCTATGCCTCGATCTCAATACTAGGATTAAGATCGGCAAAATTGCAACTAGATGTTACTCTGGCAAGAGGACTGGAATACTATACCGGGGCAATTTTTGAAGTTTCTGCACCAAGTGGTGTTGATATGGGCTCTATAGGCGGAGGCGGTAGATATGATGATCTAACGGGCATTTTTGGATTAAAGGATGTTAGTGGTGTGGGGATCAGTTTTGGACTCGACCGAATTTATCTCGTCATGGAAAGTTTAAATCTTTTTCCTGAAGCTATTTCTGAATCCGTCCAAATACTCTTCATCAATTTCGGTGATTCCGAAGCGATCAAGGCATTAAAGACCATCGCGATCTTAAGGGATAATGGCGTGAGCTGCGAACTGTATGCCGATGCAAAGAAAACCATAAAGCAGTTCAATTATGCTAACAAAAGGAATATCCCGTTTGTGGTATTGCTTGGGACCACCGAAATTGAAAATAAAGTTTTTACCTTAAAAAATATGAAAACCGGAAATCAAGAAGAACTTAGTCTTGATCAAATACTTGAAAGATTCAAATAAAATTTA
The DNA here is from genome assembly GCF_041745955.1 of Pricia sp. Lineage (NCBI taxonomy): Bacteria > Pseudomonadati > Bacteroidota > Flavobacteriia > Flavobacteriales > Flavobacteriaceae > Pricia > Pricia sp. Next base: position 178 of record NZ_JBGTHY010000155.1, on the reverse strand, counting down.
TCAGGTTTGTACAATTAATGAGGAACGATTACTTTTTCCGTTTTTCTAGAACCTTGCTCAATCTTAACTATCAAAATTGAATTTTGAAAATTGGCGTTATTGATATTCACCTTATGGATATCTGCATAATCTAGCGAATGCAGCAACTGACCGTTCACTTTATAGATCATAATCCGGG
>NZ_JBGTHY010000154.1:0-3186 GCF_041745955.1 Pricia sp. | reverse complement strand
TCATGCCGCATCATAAACTTTTTAGCGAATTCCTTACTGCCTTCAAGCTCCGCTGCCGATTTTTGGGGACCGATAATGGGGATGTGGGCCAAATCGTCATCCTTCAGAAAAAAATCATGGATGCCATTGACCAATGGGTCTTCGGGGCCTACGATTACCATATCGATACTTTCTTCCAACACTAATTTCTTGATAGCACCGAAATCATTTACGCCAACCGGAATATTTTTTACGATTTCGGCCGTTCCCGCGTTGCCCGGGGCTACAAAAAGCTGACCTAATTTCTGACTTTGTTTGAGTTTCCAGGCCAAAGCGTGCTCACGCCCGCCGGAACCTAGGATGAGGATGTTCATAGGTTTCTGTGTTGATGTGGTTTAGGGCAAAAATAGGGCTAGTTGTGACAATACTGGGTAAACACCTAATTTTTTAAACTGACTACCAACGGCATAGCTTACTTTGGGTTTTTGACAAAGTTGCGCGGATGGAAGTAGCTTTCATTTTGCTTTTTAGCTATATTCAATAGGGTCTCAATAATCGTACACCATGAAACAAAAATCTCCAAGCACCAAATAAGACCTCAAAAATCCATTCTTTACCATATTGGAATTGGATTCTAATATTGTAAGGCTATTTTTTCTATGGATCTTCTATTGACGAATCGTCACTTTTTTCCTCCCCTTTCTTTCTTTTTTTAGAACTTTTCTTTTCCACCTTGGATTTAAAACGGCTTACCTTCCGCTTGAGTAATATTTTCTGCTTCAAGGTCGTAAAGTTGTAATTGTACTTAAAGAAAATATATCCCAAAAAGACAACAACGGACACCAACATAATTACCATGCCCAAATTTTTCGCTGTACTGCCCAAAACGATGAACAGCGTAACGAACAGTAGATTGAAACAGCCTATGATAAAACTTGCCTGTTTATGGGTAAGTCCCCAATAATCAATCAATACGTGATGCGTATGGTTCCGATCTGCTGAAAATGGCCCTTTTTTGTTGGCGATACGGATGGCAAAGACCCTCGCCGTGTCAAAAAGCGGGACTATTAAGATGCTAATAGCAATTATAGGGGCGTTTTCCAATAAAAATGGGAGGTCGGTATACACAACAGGGCGCAATGCTAAAAATTTTAGGGTCAGCACACTAATGATAAAGCCTACAATTAAAGAACCCGTATCGCCCATAAAAATCTTTTTATCCGAAGAGAGATTAAAGCCCAAAAATGACATTAAACTGGCGTTTAGGGCTATGGCCAACAATGCGAAAAAGTATTCTTCGGTCAAATAAAATATGGTGGTATAAATTACCAAAATCACGATACCTACAATAGATGCCAATCCGTCGATACCATCGATTAGATTGTACGAGTTGATGATGGTAATCATCATGAACCCGCCTATAATAAGGTACAGAAAGTACGGAATTTCGTTAATGTTCAAAAAACCGTTCAGTGAATGGATGGTGAAACTGGGGTTGGCGAGGATGAAAGCAATAGCAGCTACCTGTGACAAAAGTTTTGCACCGGGGGATATAACTACGAGGTCGTCTTTTAGACCAATTATAAAGAGGATGGTAAGGCCGGGGATGATGTACATGGCCTCGTCATAGTGATCTCTCGCCCTGATAAAAAATAATGCAATGATTAAGGTATAGAAGAAAGCTACTCCTCCTAAGGTCGGAGTTCGTAAAGTATGCGAGCTTCTTTGATTAGGGTTGTCCATTAAACGCTTATATTCGACTACCTTTATGATTTTTGGTATGGTCAAATACGTCAGAAGAAATACCCCTATAAAAATCGATATGGCCGTTTCCAGGAAAAACAAATGCTCTTTTTAGATTTTAAAATAAATAAACAATATCAAAACGAACTCTAATTTTGCACAAATCTAAGCATTTTAAGCGCTAGGTTCTTTCTGTCAAAGTCCTTTACCATATTATTGAAACCGCGGTTCGAGGTATTGTGCTCATTTTTTAATAGCTGCAGCTTATCCAAAAAGTCCTTTTTGTTCTCTGGTTCAAAAGCCATTCCAATATCATATTGCTCGACCAACAACTTAGATTCGCCTTCAACGCCCAACAAAATGGGTTTATTCATAGCGGCCAACTCGAATATTTTTGAGGGAAGAACGGATTTAAAAGTTTCCGACTTACGGAGGTTGACCAAACCTACATCGAGTAGTGAAATGTATTGGCTCACCTCATTTTTTGGCACTGGATTTAAAAGTGTCACGTTTTTTAATCCCAACCTTGTTTTCTGCTCCAAGAGGTTTTCTTTCTCTGCGCCAGTTCCCAAAAAAAGAAAATGGACTTCTTCATCGGATATCTCTTTGGCACAATCTAAGATAAAATCTAATTTATGTGCCATACCGTGTGTGCCGATATAGCCCACGATGAATTTACCGTTTAGCCCAAGTTTGTTCGCCAAAGTCTCGTTCTTTGGTTCAGGAACGAACATATCCGTATTTATACCGTTCTTGACGACCTCAATTTTAGTCGCAGGGATATGATGTTTTTGAACTAGTTCTTTTTTAAAGGAGTCGGTTACCGTAATAATCTTCCAGGCGCTTTTATACATGCGATGCTCCAAAAATTCAAAAAAACTAATTACAGGATTGGTATCCATGGCCCCTACCGCTTTTATGGATTCCGGCCAAAGATCCCGTACTTCCATCACCCATCTTTTCCGTTTCCAGAAACTGAGCCATCTTCCGGAAATTACGGTAAAGAATTGCGGCGATGTGGCCACGATGACGTCCGTATTAACGAAAAGACCGGCAAAAAATGAAGCGAACATAAAACTGAGGTAATCTAAGGTACGCTTTACAAAACCTTTGTTGGCAGAAATATAGGTGCCTACGCGAATGACTTTAATTCCCTCAACGTATTCCGTTTGATATACTTTATTTTTATAGCCCTCAAAAACCTTTCCTTCAGGAAAATTGGGGGCACAGGTAATTACCGTTACCTCTGCACCAGCTTTTACCCATTCTTTAGTGTGTTCAAAAGTACGTGTCGCCGGAGCATTGAATTCCGGGGGGAAGTTATCGGTTAGAAACAGAATTTTCATCGTTTTTGGTTGGTTTTCATTCTGCTTTAAAGAAAGCGCAATTGTGTTTGGAGATTGCTATAGAATGATATCGCCAATCTAATCCCAATTTCGGTGCGATTGAAACCCGTGGCATATC
>NZ_JBGTHY010000153.1:0-35216 GCF_041745955.1 Pricia sp. | reverse complement strand
GGCAAAATTTCTTCAGGACGAAGACGAGTACATCGTCGCCGAAACCGCACGTGCCATAAACGACGATTGGTCCATCGAAAAGGCCCTTCCGGAATTGGCCGATGTGCTGACCGTAGAAAAATTCACTTCAGAGCCTTTGTTGCGAAGGGGTATCAACGCCGCACTGCGTGTCGGCAGCGATGATGCGTTGGAAAACCTGATTGCCTTTGCCAAAAGAAAAAGTGTCTCCGATACTTTACGTGGAGAGGCTCTGGCGGCCATTGGTACTTGGGCCGAACCTTCCGTGCTCGACCGGGTCGATGGCCGGTATCGCGGGGAGATAAAACGGGATGCCAATACGGTCAAGGAAAAAATCGAAAAGGAAATTCCTTTATTTTTGGAGGATAAAAATCCTGAAATCCTGATCGGTATTTCGAAGACCTTGGCCAACCTCGGCATCGATTCCCACAATCCTGAATTGTTCCGCATAATGCGGACGAACAAATCCTCCGAGGTACGATCGGCCGCCTTAAAGGCCTTGGGCGAATTGCAGTTCGCGGATATCGAAACCTCCATGGCATTGGGTATGCAAGATAGAGACCAACAGGTAAGGGCCACCGCTTTGGGATTGATTCCCCAAATGGATATTTCGAAGGAAAAACTTCCGGCCATCGTCAATCCGATTTTCAAAAATGGATCAGTGCGCGAGCAACAAGAGCTTTTAAGTGTTTTAGGGAAACTCCCCTTGGAAAAAAGTGGCGATGTCCTGGAAAGATTAATTGCCCAGGCGAATGCCGATCAGCTAGACGAAAGTATCGTTCTTGACTTGACCGAAGCCGTTCAAGCGACGGATTCGGAAAAGTTAATCGCCCAATTGGATGCCCCAAAAGACAGTGGAGATCCATTGGCCGCCTACGAAGAGACCCTGCAAGGGGGCAACGCCCGACAGGGGTGGCAGGTTTTCAACAACAACCCCACCGCACAATGTACGCGATGCCATGCCGTTGGCGCAGAAGGAGGCGACGTAGGCCCACACTTGGAAAATATCGGAAACACGCTTACCCGCGAACAGCTTTTGGAATCCCTTATCGAACCTAGCGCACGTTTGGCACCCGGCTACGGCAGCGTGGCCCTGACCTTAAAGGACGGTCAAAAAGTGAACGGCATCTTGGAACAGGAAACCGAAGAAGGCCTCACCCTTCGGACCAATGCCGCCGAACCTTTGGAAATTCCCGCTGCACGCATCGAAAAAAGGGAAAACATGCCATCGGCGATGCCAGCTATGGGAAAACTGATTACAAAGCGGGAATTGCGAGATCTTATCGAATATTTGGCAGGGCTTAAAGAAGAAAAAAGTTCTTGATCGTATACGACAAATCCGGTTCCGGACGCAAACCAATTCACGGCACGCTTTCCCGAGGTCAAAGGTTTCGCCGCTTGTTTCCAAATGGCCGTTCAGCTTGAGACGCTCATGTAGAGAGCGGTTAAAGCCAGCCTTGAATGGTTTGCTGCACCATACCTAAACGTATGACGAAGTTTTCAAATCAGATACGATTCAGATCACACCATTCACACCATGATTTCTTTCGACGAAGCATCCCGAAAAGTTCTGGATTATCCCTTAAACTTAGGGGATGAACGTATAACCCTACTGCAAGGTACCGGCCGTATTCTAGCCGAAGATATCGAGGCCGATCGAGACTTCCCGCCCTTCGACCGCTCGACCAAAGATGGTATTGCCATCAACTTTTCCGCCATCGAAAGGGGAATCGACCGCTTTAAAATCGAGGGAACCTTGAGTGCAGGCATGGCGCAAAAAACACTCTCCTCGGATGCCAACTGTTTTGAGATCATGACCGGGGCCGTACTTCCGAAAGCCGCCGACACTATAATCATGTACGAAGAAACGGATATCAAAAACGAATGGGTAACAATTTCCAAAACACCGAACAAAGGCCAAAACATACATTCCCAAGGCAGCGATGAAAAAGCAGGTGCCGTGCTATTGGAGAAAGGGACAATAATAACCGCCGCCGTTGTGGGTGTCCTCGCCTCGGTCGGAAAAAGTGAGGTGTTGGTCAAAAAATTGCCCAAGGTCTGTGTCATTTCCACGGGAAACGAACTCGTCGAAGTTTCCGAAACGCCCTTACCCCACCAAATCCGGAAATCCAACACCCTTTCGCTGACCGCAGCTTTAGAAAAGGCGAGCATTACCCCTGCCCGATTGCATTTGCCCGATGACCGGACGATTATCGAAAAAGAACTCCGAAAAGCCTTGGCGGAATACGATGTGCTGATGATCAGCGGTGGCGTATCCAAAGGAAAGTTCGATTTTATTCCCGACGCTTTGGAAGCTTTGGGTGTTCAAAAAGTATTTCATCGGGTGGCGCAACGGCCAGGGAAGCCTTTTTGGTTTGGCATTCAATCGGCAGAACAAAAAGTAGTATTCTCCTTTCCCGGAAATCCCGTATCCACTTTTGCGAACTATCACGTCTATTTTTTGCCGTGGCTAGCAAAAACGTTAGGAATTGACCCTAAAAAACGCAGCGTCATTTTGGACGAACCTGTTCGACCCCATCCCATTTTGACGCTTTTTCTTCAAGTGAAAACAGCGTGGTATGAAGGTCGGCTACATGCTAAATTAGTTCAAGGTAATGGGTCAGGGGATTTGGTTAGCTTGACCAAATCCGAAGGATTTATTCGTGTGCTAGCGGGAGAATCTGAAATTTCGGAAGGGAATGTATTTTGGTTTATTCCTTACGCCTAAACCGGAATCGGGAATCTATACTTAACAGGTTTTAACTTGTCAGGTCAGCCAGCCGCGGGCAAACCATTTCCCCGTATGTTTTTTTGTAGACAATTTTCCATCCTTTAGCAAATTAATAAGCGGTCTCACGGGATTTTACCATACTGTTTTAAAACCCTTGCGTCTCCTTTGGGGTTAAAAATCGGGGATATCACTCCCCTTCATACTTCCCAGAATACTTCTTCCAAAGTGCCGTCTGATGGGTTTCCAAAGAAATTTCACGGCCATCGATAAAGGCGTGGGTCAGCTGATTACTCCGCATATCAAGGGCATCACCTTCCGATATGAAAAGCGTGGCACTTTTGCCTTCGGCCAACGTACCGTAGTTTTCATCGATTCCTAGAATTTTAGCGTTGTTGCCTGTTATCAATTGTAGGGCTTTTTCTTTGCCCATTCCCTGCCCCACAAGCTGTCCGGCATAGAAAGCCAGGTTACGGGTCTGAAAGTTGGAGGCTTCCCCGTTCTGCAAGCCGACAAGTAATCCGGCATCGACTAAAAGTTTGGGCAGTTTGTAGGGCAGGTCATAATCCTCATCCTCAAAAACGGGCAGATTATGGGTAAACTGCACGAGTACGGGTACCTCGTTCTCCTTTAGAAAATTAGTGATTTTGTAAGCATGATAACCCCCTACCAACACGACGTTTTTCACTCCCGATTTTTTGGCCAGTGTTACGGCATCGATGATTTCCTTCTCGCCATCGGCATATACGAAATATTTTTGGGACCCGTCGAAAGTGCCCTGCATGGCAGCAAAGGCGGGATTCATGTCCTCTTTCGCACCGTCTCCGTACGCCCTGGCGTTCTTCAAGAAGACTTCGACCTCCGTTACCTGTTCTTGATACTTTTCGTTGGGTTGGTAGCCGCGTTCCTCGCCTTCCCACCATTTCCCCTGGCGAAAGGTGCTCGGCCATCGCAAGTGGATACCGTCGTCGACCTTTACCGCAGCATCTTCCCAATTCCACGCATCGAACTGTACGATAGAAGAAGTACCAGAAATACGGCCGCCCATGGGAGTAATCTGCCCTAGCAACACACCATTGGGACGCATGGATTCCACCACTTTCGATTCCGCATTATAGGCGATAAGACTTCGCACATGGGGAATCATTTCGCCTAGCTCGTCCTGGTCATCGGTGGCCCGTACGGCATTGATTTCAATAAGCCCCAAAGAAGTACTGGGAGCAATGAAACCAGGGTACACATGTTTGCCCTTTCCCTTTATCTGGGTACCATTTCTGGCAATTTTAGTCGTGGCGGGACCCACAAAGGTCAATTTTCCGCCCTCGAACATGATCAGGGAGTTTTCAACAACCTCACCATTGCCCAAATGGGCGGTCGCACCTTCGATGACTACCGTCTCGGATTGAGCGGGAGCCGGGGTTTGTTGGGCGATACCGGTAAACACCGGGCATATCGCCAACGCTATTAGTTGTATTGTTTTTTTCATAATCGGATATTACTTTTTACTTCATACCTACCAGCCCACTCTCACAATGCATCGCCTCCTTTTTATCCTGCTTTGGTTTTTGGGTTTCCCCACCTTCGGCTTTTTCCTTTAGCATCATATTGATAAGTTGGTTGCGCTCTTTTTTGATGGCTTCGCGCTGTTGCCTGTCCTTTTCGAGATCGAAATAAGTGGCACCATCGATGACCGTTTTTTCGGCTTTGGCGTAAACGGACAACGGATGGTCGCTCCACAATACCAGATCGGCATCCTTACCTTCTTTGATACTTCCGGTTCGATGGTCGAGATGCAGGAGTTTTGCGGGATTGATGGTGACCATTTTCCAGGCTTCCAGTTCGGTCATTCCCCCATATTTTATCGTTTTGCCCGCCTCTTGGTTCAGCCTACGGATCATCTCACCATCATCGCTGTTAATGGCCACGGTAATACCCTGATCGTGCATGATGGCGGCGTTATAGGGGATGGCGTCGTTCACCTCGTACTTATAGGCCCACCAGTCGCTGAACGTGCCCGCTCCCACGCCATGCTCAGCCATTTTGTCCGCTACTTTGTAGCCTTCGAGAATATGGGTGAACGTATTGATCCGAAACCCGAATTTCTCCGCGACCTTCATCATCATATTGATTTCGCTCTGCACATAACTATGGCAAGAGATGAACCGCTCGCCGTTTAGGATCTCGACCAAGGTCTCCATTTCCTCGTCGGTACGATACGGTTCTCCACTTTTCTTTTTGGCCCCGTACTCCTTGGCGCGCTGAAAGTAGTTCGTAAACACCTGTTCGACGCCCATACGCGTTTGTGGAAAACGGGTGTGGCTGTCCCAATTACTCTGTTTTACGTTTTCGCCGAGGGCAAACTTGATGAATTTGTGGGAGTTGTCATAGATCATGTTCTCCGCACTTTCTCCCCATTTCAATTTCAGGATAGCGGATCGCCCGCCGATGGGGTTCGCAGAACCATGTAGCAGTTGAAGGGAGGTAACCCCGCCAGCTAGGGCATAGTAGATTCCCACATCTTCGGGGTCGACCACATCGGTCATCTTCACCTCGGCGGATGAATTCTGTCCTGATTCATTAATGGCCAAGGCCGCAATATGGCTATGCTCGTCGATGATACCTGCCGTCAAATGCTTATCCGTCGCATCGATGACTTGGGCGTTTCCGCCACGGAGGTCTTTTCCGATTTTGGAGATTTTACCGTCCTTTACGAGTACGTCGGTGTTTTCTAGGATGCCTGCATCCTCACTTGTCCATACCGTGGCATTTTTAAAGAGGATGTTTTCGGGCATGGGGATGGATGAATAACCGTAACCGACATTGGGATAGGTCACCGCGACCATTTCGGGGGTATCCTTTTCTTTTTCCTTGGTGTCCTTTTCGGAAAATGGAGAAGTCTTAACCGCCCTAAAAACGGTTTCGCTACCATCGGGAAGCACGGCCTTGCCGCTTAATTCCTCCGAGGTCTGATCGATGAGTCCGGTCATGCGGTAACTTTCTTCACCATCTTTTGTGGCGAAGGAAAGGGCCATCCACCCGTTGGCATAGCTGAATTTGGACTCCAATTTGGCGGTATCCTGTTTTACCTCCACTTTGGGACTTCCGATTTTTCCTTTAACGGAAAGTTTGAAGGTCTGGCCGGATACGGACAGATCATATTCCCCACGAATATCCCTTAAGGTCAAATCGTTGACTACATTTTTAGTGCCTTGCACCCAGTTTTCGTAGAGTACCGTTTCCTTGTCAAAAACATCTCCCGAAGTCACCAAGAAGTTGGCGTAACTGCCCTTTTGCAACGAACCTAGTATGGTCGACTTCCCTAGAATCTGTGCGGGGACAGTGGTCAACGCTTCCAAGGCCTTGGTTTTGGGCAGTCCGTATGCAATGGCTTTCATTAATTTTTCCTTAAAATCGGCGGGAGTTTTCAGATCGTGCAGCGTAAAGGAAAAAGCGATTCCGTTGTCCGCCAAAATTTTCGGATTGGCCGGCCCCTGGTTCCAATGGCGCATATCCTTTAAATTCACATATCCCGAAGTATAGGGATCGGAAACATCGTAGGCCTCCGGGAAATTCAAGGGCAGAATCAATTGGGCGTTCGTCGCCTTGATATCGGCCACCCGCTCGTATTCGTCACCACCGCCTAAAATGGCGTATTGTATTCCAAAAGCGTCTCCGATCCCATCGGCCCGGATGACATTGCCCTTATCGTCTGCCTCGAATATCTGAACGAGACCCTTGTTTTTATTGAGGGCTTCAAGGGAGCGGTCCTTGGTCCCGATATTGCCTTTGGCGTACCAATCGGCATCGTAATACATTTGGCGCAATAAGGCCATGGCTCCCATCAAGGATGTGGGGTAGGATTGTTTTTTTGCGATACTTTTTGCAAAGGAAAAATACTGGGCGGATCTGTCGTCTATGATACGATCGCCATTGTTTCCAGCGCCGTTCAGGGCGACAAGCACTCCAGTTCCCCGGGCGATACCATCCTGTATGTGGGAGTTAACTACTCCAAACCCCACCTCCCTTAGGGTTTTGGCTACTTTATCATCGTATTCGAACTTGGCAATGGCATCGTTTTCGGGCATGATATGGTCGTTCCAATAAAAACCTTCCCGAGAGGCATCGAACTCCGCGGAACGCCCATCGGATTTTACTTTTTCCGGTTTTTCTACCCCGAAACCGGAGTAGACATCGATGAAGGAAGGATAGACGGATTTCCCGCTGACATCCACCACCACCGTGTTTTTCGGCAAGGTAACCGATTTGCCGACCGCGACTATCTTGCCTTTTCGAAACAGCAGCGTTCCCCCATTTACGACTTCCGTTGGAGTTACGTATATCTTGGCGTTAGTAAGCGCCGTGTAATTGTTGTTCTCGGCCTTGACGCCGTCATTTTTCGGAAAGTATTCCTGTGCAAAAGAAAAGGTAGAACCCGCCAAAAGCGCGAGCATCAACAGTTTTATTTTTCTCATTTATCGTAGTTGTTTTCGTCGGGCCTAAAAATAGGAAACTTATCATGATATCCTACCATCAGTTCCACGATCTTGCTATAGCTCTTGATGCCATCCTTCTGTTGGTTAGCTTTTAGGAAAGTGCTGAAGATGGATTTAAAAACGGGTTCGAAGGGGTTGGCGTATTTTAAGTTGAATTCGTACAATTCCCTATAATTCTCTTGGACCCCTGTATTCACCTTGGCGAATAGCTTTTCGAATTGTTGTTCGTCCGTACGGCGGACGGCGCTAAGACAATGGCTCAGGGCATAGGCCGCGGCGGAATATTGAAAATGGATATCCTCGTTTTTCATGGTGACCAGATAGCCGATAAAGTTGGTCTCGTTCTCTTTCGCATAGCCTATTTGATGTCCGATTTCATGGGCGGTGACTACCGGAAGTCGGAAGACGGGAGTCAGGCCGTTGACCTGCGCCTCATTCGTGAAAGGGTTCAGATAGCCTCCGATGCCCATATAGCTGGCCAAGGCGCCTAGGGTCGCTTTTTTAAGGCTGGGAAACGGATAGGCGAGAAAAGGGAGTTCCTTTTGTATACGGCCGTACGCTTCAACCGTTTTGTCGAAGATTGCTTCGCGATCGTAGGGCACTTCTACCATTTCGGTACTGTCCCCGGTAATTTCCAGTTGCAGCCGATTGGTCTTTAAAATCAGTTGTTCCGTCAGGTCGACGACTTCGGAAGGGGTTACGCTGTCGCGGATAGCGAATTGTTCCGCTATCGGGATTCGGTAATAATTGAGGGCCCACACCCAATTGAAGGTGAAGTAGAAAACGGAAAACACCAGTACAACGTTCCTAAGGAAAAGCCAAGGATGTTTTTTAATTCTTCGCCGGTTTTTGAATACATAGCGAACGGCCAGTATGATCAATAGCGTATAGATAGTCTCCCCTATCGAAAAGGGAATCCATCCAAAAAGAATCCTGAAAAACTCGCTAATAACCGGGTAGATGCCCTTGCTGTAATAGGATTCGACCAGATCGGGTCGATTGCCTAGCCAAAATACAATTAGCAACTGCGGTACTAGGCTAAGGGCAATGCCATTCCTTAATTTGTCCTTCACTGGGATAGTAACTTTTGTTCAGGCTTTAAAAACGGACCCGTTCGTATCAATTCTCCATTTTATGCGCCAAAATTAACCAATAATATGTGGTATCAATTTTTGGCTGCGTATTTTTGGAAAAAACAACATCCCTATGAACGAAGCGATACGAAAATTGGAGCCCAAGGCTATCTGGAACAAATTTGCAGACCTGAACGCGGTTCCAAGACCTTCCCAAAAAGAAGAAAAGATCATTCAATTTATGATGGACTTCGGAAAATCCCTCGACTTGGAAACCTTGAAGGATGCCGTGGGCAACGTCATCATAAGGAAACTGGCCAGCAAGGGTATGGACGACCGTAAGATGATTACCCTACAGTCCCACCTTGATATGGTACACCAAAAAAATGCGGATACGGAGTTCGATTTTGACACCCAAGGCATAAAAATGAGGGTTGACGACGATTGGGTCAAGGCCGACGGCACCACCCTCGGTGCGGATAACGGCATGGGCGTAGCCGCTATCATGGTCCTATTGGAGAGCAAAGACATCAAGCACCCTGCTTTGGAAGCCCTTTTTACGATAGATGAAGAAACCGGAATGACCGGCGCAATGGGACTTAAAGGAGGCGTTCTTCAGGGGAAAATCCTTTTGAACCTTGATACGGAAGAAGATGATGAGCTCGATATCGGCTGTGCCGGCGGTATCGACGTGACCGCCACAAGAAGATACAACGGAAAACCAGTTCCTAGGGCCGTTACTCCGTATGAAATAAAAGTCAAGGGACTACAAGGTGGCCATAGCGGTATTGACATCCATCGTGGACTGGGCAATGCGAACAAGATCATGAACCGGTTGCTGTACCATGCTTCCAACAATTTCATGATGCGCCTGGCGGAAATCGATGGTGGGGGACTCCGAAATGCCATTCCCCGTGAAAGCGTGGCCAAACTGGTCGTTCTAAAATCACAGAATGAGGAGTTCGAGACCGCGATGATGAAATTGGCGGCTACCATCAAAAAAGAGCTGCAAACCTTGGAACCGACGCTGGCAATAACCCTCGAACAAACTTCCGCACCGCACATGATTATGGGTCTTGGCGCGCAAGAACGATTGTTAAAGGGAATCTATGCGGCCTATAACGGCGTTTATGCCATGAGCGCGACCATTCCCGATTTGGTAGAGACCTCGAACAACATCGCGCGGGTAGAGGTCAAAGACGGGGCGATCCTCATCAATTGCCTGACCCGTTCTTCGGTCGATTCGGCAAAAATGGACCTGGCCAACGCCTTGAGATCCACATTCGAACTGGCACGTTGTGACGTCAAGTTTGGTGGGGAATACCCTGGGTGGACTCCCAACCCCGATTCCGAAATATTGAAAGTTCTCAAGAAAAAATATGAAACACTGTTCAATGACAAGCCCAAGGTGGACGCTTGCCATGCAGGCTTGGAATGCGGCATATTAAGCCAAAACTATCCCGATTTGGATATGATCAGCTTTGGTCCTACTATTAATGGGGCCCACTCTCCCGACGAACGGGTCAGCATACCGTCAGTGCAGAAATTCTGGAAATTTTTGTTGTCCGTTCTAGAGGATGCGCCAAAGAAATAATCAAGTTTGACAGTGTTATCTAGGTTTTTTTAAAAGCTCCCCTTCTTTTGGTAAAGGCAGGAAATGGCAACTTATAGTTCCCCCCGATTTGAACGGACTGGCCTTATCGGGCAATTTTGGCTTGTGCAACATCCTATAATTCAGTATCTTTATAAGAGTTTAACTACAAAATCGAACGTCATGGGAATAAAAAGTTTTCAAGGGCCAAGAAAGAAATCCGAAAATCTCGATGAGACCCTAATGACCGTCAACGACTACATGACCCGCAAATTGATTACGTTCCGTCCCGAACAATCCGTTGAGGAGGTCATTCAGGCACTTATTCGCCACAAAATTTCCGGTGGCCCCGTAGTCAATGAAAAAAATGAACTGGTAGGCATTATTTCTGAAGGAGATTGCATCAAACACGTTAGTGAAAGCAGATACCACAACCTACCCATGGAAAATCGTCTGGTCGAGCAGCATATGATCAGGAATGTAGAGACCATTGATGGCAACATGAACATTTTTGATGCCGCCAACAAGTTTCTGAACGACAAACGACGCCGATTTCCCATTTTGGAAAATGGCAAGTTGGTCGGACAGATTTCACAGAAGGATATTCTAAAGGCTACCGTAAAAATGAAGTCACAGCGTTGGTGGAAGTAGCGACCGAAAATTTTCATCCCCCGTCGCTACGTTTGAATACTATGCCCTATTCTGCGATACCGGTGATTTCCAAATCGAAGACCAAATCGGCGTTTGGAGGGATTGGACCAGTTCCTTGGGGACCATAACCCAGATGGGAAGGAATGAACAAACGTATCTTGTCACCAATTTTCATCTGTTGTAGCCCTTCTTTGAACCCCGCGATAAGCTGGGCATCTGGACTGTATTCCATGGGAATAGGCTGATAGCCGCCGCCCTGCTTTCTACGGTCGTCGAACATATCATACTTTTTGGCCACCTCTTCATTATTACTGTCAAAAAGCGCCCCATCTTCTAAATAGCCGGCATAGTAAACATTTACTTTTTGACCGACTTTCGGTTTTTCCCCGTTACCTTCCTCCAGTTTCAAAACTTTTAGGCCCGACGGCAATGTCTCGGCCCTTTCCTTTTGCTCGGCAATGGCTGCAACAAAATCGGCTTTCATTTTTTCGAAGGCCGCAATTCGTGCTTCTTCTTCCTTAAAATAATCGGAAAACACCTGAACGGCATCGAAATTTTTCGCTGCTTTTCCGTTGCGGACAATCGACACTTTGTCCATCTTAATATCGACCAAAGGCTTATCCTTACTCATCTGTTCTTGGCTGGTTTCTACATTGGCAATGGAGTCGACCACATCAATACCTTCGACAACATGACCGAATACGGTGTGCCGTCCATCTAGAAATGGGGTTGGCTTGTGCGTTATAAAGAATTGGCTTCCGTTAGTGGTGGGACCCGAATTGGCCATGGAAAGAATACCTTTTTTATCGTGTTTCAGCGAATCGTTGAACTCGTCCATAAATTTATAACCGGGGTTGCCCCTGCCCGTTCCGGTCGGATCACCGGTCTGGATCATAAAGTCCTTCATGACCCGGTGAAAGATGATTCCGTCGTAATACGGTTTTCCCTTTAGACTATCGGAAACAAAAGGGCTCGTGCCTTCGGCCAAGGTAATAAAATTGGCCACCGTGACCGGAGTCTTTTCATATTCCAATTTTACGATGATATCTCCTTTCGAGGTCTGGATATCGGCGAACAATCCATCGCCCAATTCAGCGTATTGGCTTTTGCAGCCGGTCAGGGCAATCGCGAGCGTCATTAAAAAATATACTTTTTTCATGTGTTGAATTTTAATTTGAGGATTTATTGATTTGAAGAGATTATGATTTAAAAATTTGCCCGTCATTCAAGTGGGTTTATTGATTTAAAAATGAGGTAATGGCCTACTGTTCACTTTACCTGGGTTTTCGTTTAATTTTCCTACTGAACGCCATCCCGATGTTTTTCAATTTTTAAGATGGATAGCGTGACTTTAATCGGAACGTTGACCCCAATTTTTTCATCGTCACCATGATACCCGTAAGCTAAGGACGATGGAAATAAAAATGTCGCCGTTTCACCTTCTTTTAACAACTTTACGCTATTTCGCAATCCGGGAAACAAATCTTGCTTGTCCACTTTATACGTAAGAACGCCGATATCCTCCTTTGTGTATATGGTATCGTTATTTAAACCGATTACGTTATAAGTCATGACTACCAAATCGTCAGGTTGGGGGGTATATTCCGCTTCTGCGTTTACGACGTCGAAACGGTACCAAGACCCTGCGGTACTGTGCACGTAGTCGTTGGCCGAATCTTTTTCAATGATTTCCAGGATGTTTTTTTCCTCCTTCGCCAAAAGGGCCTTACTGCGTTCGACGGATGCCTTAAAGAAACTACCCGATTTTACCTCCACCGGCCTACGTGGTTCGGGACCGCCACAGCTGAGAAAACCCAGCACCAATAAGAGTACTGAACCGGATTGCATTATTTTATAAGTTTGAAACATCATCCTTTTAAAAATTCCAAAACCCAAGTAACAAATTCCAAAGTTCGGTCCAGCCTGAGGTTTACTGGCCATATGTTTAATAATTAAGTTCCAATTCGAAATTTGTGCACTGTAACTCCCAACTTGTGATTTTTCTCAAATGTCAAGCCTTTAGCCTTAAGTCTCAAATCTTAAGTCCCATATTTAAGGTCTAGCAAGCTCCTCGGCATAATCACCCAGAAGCGACTCAAAATAAGTAGCCGTTTCCACCAATGATGTATCACTTTTTCCACCAGCGGCGTTGGTATGTCCCCCGCCCTCAAAATGCTTCCGCGCAAACTCGTTGACGGAAAAATCCCCTGCGGAACGGAAGGATATCTTGATGATACCTTCCTCTTTATTTTCGATAAAAATCGCGGCAAAGATAATACCTTCCAACGTAAGTCCATAATTCACAAAACCCTCGGTATCGCCTTTTTGGTATTTATGGGCGTCGAGTTCCTCTTGGCTTAGGGTAATATAGGCGGTCTTATAATCCTCCAAAATGACCATATTGTTCAAAGCGGTGCCCAGAAGATGAAGTCTGCCGGGAGTATTGGTGTCGAAAACACGGTGGTGAATCGCTGTGCTTTCCGCTCCCTTTTCAATAAGCTGGGCGGCAACCCGATGGGTTTTTGCGGTGGTGGACGAAAATTTAAAGGATCCCGTATCGGTCATGATACCGGTATAGAGACAACTCGCCATTTCGGGAGTGATAGCATCGGCATCACCCAGATATTCGATCAAATTATAGACCATTTCACAAGTGGAGCTCATCGTTACATCGGAGTACATGATCTCTGCATAATCGGATGGCTCTTGGTGATGGTCGATCATGACAAAAGGGACTGTCAACTTTGTAAGAGGCTCTTCCATTTGTCCGATTCTTCCGAGATGGTTGAAATCAAGCGTAAAGATTACAGTGGCGGCTTCGATCTTGGACTTGGCCTGGGAGTTTTCCTTTTCAAAATTGAGGATCTGGTCGTTGCCGGACATCCATTTTAAGAACTTGGGATAGTCGTTCGGTACTATAACGGTTGCCTCCTGGCCTCTATGCCTTAAATAATGCCATAGGGCCAGGGTCGAACCAATGGCGTCGCCATCGGGATTCTTATGCGGTACGATTACAATTTTTTGCGGTTCGGAAAGTAGCTTTTTGACCGCTTGGATGTCTTCAAAATTCATGCGGGCAAAGATAGGGTTTAAAACTTTTATACATTGCCTAAGAAAGCGTACTTTTGCCAAAATTTGAAAAATGACGACACATAGAACTTTTACGATGATTAAGCCCGATGCGGTAGAAAATGGCCATATCGGTGGTATTTTGGAAAAAATAACTTCCGCCGGCTTTAAGATTATCGCGATGAGATACACCCAGTTGAGCAGGAGGGATGCCCAAGAATTCTATGCGATTCACAAAGAACGTCCTTTTTTCGACGAACTGGTGGATTTTATGACCCGTGGCCCCATTGTTTCCGCCATTCTTGAAAAGGAAAATGCGGTCGAGGATTTTCGGGCATTGATCGGAGCGACAAACCCTGAGGATGCCGCAGAGGGCACCATCCGTAAGTTATATGCAACGGATATCGCCGAGAACGCAGTACATGGTTCTGATAGCGATGAAAATGCCGCTATCGAAGGGGCGTTTCATTTTTCGGGTAGGGATATTTATTAATTCCCTCAACGCAGCACCAACTTTTTTACCAAATTCCGGCCGAGTTCCTCATTGAGCATGGTGATAATCTTCGATTTTCCCAAACTGAGCTCCTCGCGGAGCACCGAAGAGGATAGGGAAACGAAAAGGGTATCGCCGCGCAGTTCAACGGCAGTAGTGTAGTTACTTACCCCATTACCCATCAGGTTCGACCAGGCCTCGCGGACATCAACCTTGTCCATCCCCTTTTGAAGGTGATTTTCTTTAATGAACTCCTGCAAGGCCTCGCCCATATTGAGATTGTCGTTTTTTCGTTTTGCCATTTCGGATTATGGGTTGAAGTTTAATAATTCTATTTTTCAATCGAAATCGGTTCAAAACGCTTGTAATCGTATTGCAAACCTTCCGCATTGACCACGGAAAACGTTACGGCATCAAGGGCTACCAATTTTTCGGACCATTCGCTGAGTTCGGTTTTGTAGTTGATGGTAAAACTTCCATCAGTTTCCAAAATTGTAAATGTCTCGGCGTCATCCGACGTTTCATAGGTACCATCGAATTTCGGACTCACCTTTTTCCGGAATCCCTTCAACCCTTCCATTTGTATATAATCGATCGTAGTACTCACTTTATACTCTTTGGAGTTACCATCCGGAAAAACCACTTGCTCTATTTCCCAATAGCCGTTGAGCTGGGACAGGTCTTCTTTGGATACGCCGCTGGAACATCCGAAGAAAATAAAGAGCCATCCTAGTAAAACAATTTTAGTCATTTCCAAATTAACTATAAAAGGGCAAAGCTATTTTCCGAATGCTATACGTCCCAAAATTTTGGGCGAAAAACGCATAGCGGTAAGTGGAATGCCATTTTTCAATCGTTCATTTCCCCAATCACAATCTGAAAATTTTGTAGGACTGATGTATCTGTTTCACCACATTTTCCGTGCGTTCGGCGTGAGTGTCGCTGATAAAAATCTGTCCGAAATTCTCGTTGTTGACCAAGGATACGATATGGGAGACCCGGTTCTCGTCCAACTTATCGAAAATATCATCCAAAAGCAAAATCGGGGTAGTTTTAGACTGCTCTTTGATAAACTGGAACTGCGCAAACTTCAGGGCGATCAAAAAGGACTTCTGTTGCCCTTGGCTCCCGAATTTTTTAATGGGATGGCCGGCTATCTCAAACCCCAGATCATCTTTATGTATGCCCACGGAGGTATACTGTAAGCCCCTATCCCTCTCTATATTATTTTTCAGGAGATCAAAAAGTCCCTCTTCAAGTAGTTTACTGTCATATAAAAGCGAAACTTCTTCGTTACCGCCTGAAATCGCGATATATTGGGCTTTAAAAATAGGGATAAAAGCCTCAAGAAACTCCACACGTTTGTTAAAAATATCCGTACCGTAGGTGTTCAACTGTTCGTTGTATACGGATAAGGTCGCCGCGTCGTAGGTATGGTTTGCGGCGAAGTATTTCAACAACGAGTTCCGTTGCGCAAGTATCTTGTTATACTTAATAAGGTCTTGCAGATATATTTGGTCGGATTGTGCGATAACCCCATCCATAAACTTGCGACGTGTTTCGCTGCCTTCGATGATAAGATCACGGTCCGCCGGGGATATGATGACCAAGGGAAGGAGCCCGATGTGGTCCAACAGCCGATCATAGATTTTTCCGTTGCGCTTAATAATTTTCTTTGTTCCCCGTTTAAGGCTACATACGATTTTTTCTTGCCGATCGTTCTTTTCGAATTCCCCATCGATTACGAAGAAATCCTCCTCATGTTTGATGTTCTGCGTTGAAATGGGATTGAAGTAGCCCTTTCCGAAGCATAGATGGTATATCGCGTCAAGCACATTGGTCTTGCCGATACCGTTGGGGCCGACAATACAATTTATCTTGTCATCAAACGCAAAGTCTTGGGATTCGAAATTTTTATAGTTAAAAAGGGACAATCGTTTTAAAAACATCGGGGTTTGATATGGGATTTAGACGTTGAAGTGAATTTAAACATTGTTACTGCTTCTGAAAAACGTAGGGCTAAACGACCTATATTTCAGACTTTTTTTTAGGATCAATAGATTTTTCCTAGCTGCTGCCCATACAGTGTCCCAAGCCATTGCATCGTATTTTGGTAACTAATTGCATCGCATTTCGGTAACTATAAAAACAGTGGTTTGCCCATAAAACTAGGACAATAATGTTCACGACAAATACAAATCCCCAAAAATAACGAATAAATACCCTTTCGGTTTTCGATAAAAACTTTATTTTTGCGCGACTTTAAGAAAACGACCATGGCCACATATAAGAAAAGGGGATTCAAACCAAAGAACAAGGAAGAGGAACAGGAACGTTTGGAGCAGGAAAGTGCCACCGCCGAGGTTTTCAGTACGCTTGACGAAGGTGCATCGCGAACGGAGGCCTGGGTCTCGAAAAACCAAAACTACATTTTGGGCCTTATCGGGGTAGTCGCCGTGGGAGTGCTGGGCTATCTGGCCTATGTACAATTTGTCGAAAAGCCCAAGGAGACGAGCGCATCCAACGAAATGTATTATCCACAGCAGTATTTTGACCAGGCCCTGACCAATACGACCGCAAAAGACTCCCTCTACAACCTAGCACTGAACGGCGGCGAAGGCAAATACGGATTTTTGGATATCATCGACGAATATCGTGGTACCCGGGCCGCAAACCTTGCCAATTATTCCGCTGGAATGTCATATCTGAACCTACAAAAATATCAGGAAGCCATATCCCATTTAGAAAAATTTAATTCCGTCGATGCTATTTTGGGCGCCATGGCTAAAGGGGGAATCGGAGATGCCTTTATGCAGCTCGGCCAACCCGATGATGCCTTAGGCTATTACGCAAAGGCCATTAATCACAGTGATAACGATTACACCGCGCCCAAATATCTTTATAAGGCAGGGATTACCGCCCTGGAACTCAACCAAAACGATAAAGCCCTACAATACTTTCAAAGGATAAAAGAGGAGTATCCTGCCTCGGATGCTGCCAGAAACATCGATGCCTTTATCGGGATGGCGGAAGGTGGAATATAAAATTTCACTTGGCGAATTTAATAGGACCTAGCAAAGAATACATTTGAACGATGGCTACGGCTAATAAAAACCTTTCCGTTTACGACAAATCGACTATTCCGAATGCGAAAAATCTTCGTTTCGGAATTGTGGTATCCGAGTGGAACCCCGAAATCACCGAAGGTTTGTATTCGGGAGCCCATGATGCTTTGGTGGATTGTGGAGCCTTGGAAAAAAATATCCTCCGCTGGAACGTGCCCGGCAGTTTTGAACTGACATTCGGCTGCAAAAAGATGATATCCTCCCAAAAAGTGGATGCCGTTATCGCTATTGGCAGTGTAATACAAGGGGAAACCAAACATTTTGATTTCGTATGCGGCGCGACCGCAAAAGGCATCATGGACCTCAACGTTAACGGGGATATACCCGTCATTTTCTGTGTACTTACCGACGACAATCTACAACAGGCGCAGGAACGCAGCGGTGGAAAACACGGGAACAAAGGTACCGAAGCAGCGATTGCGGCCATCAAAATGGCACTGCTTGGGAGGTAAAAGTTAACAAATTTTGGCACTGGCGGTACGGCATATTTTTTGATTTTAAGTACCTTTGATAATCATGGGTATGCTAAGTAAATTCACGCGGTTAAAAAGCAGTAAGAAGTTCGATTACCAGCCCCGTTATTTCGATGACAAGGGCAAGGGGAATCCCTTTAAGATGGAACCGAAATTCGATAAATTCCGAAGCACCGTCGACTCCCCCAGGGGATTGAAAGGTAAGTTCGGAAACGCCATGTCGGATGTGCGGCAACAAGGCGATCGCAACCTCAAAAAACGAATGGTCATCATAATAGCGGTGCTACTCTTGATCGTACTCTACATATTCGATTTTGACCTTTCCATATTCTTCCCGAAATAATGGCAGATATTATCAAACTTTTGCCGGACCATGTCGCTAATCAGATAGCGGCGGGCGAAGTGGTGCAACGACCTGCATCGGTAGTCAAGGAACTTCTTGAAAATGCCCTCGATGCCGGTGCGGAAACTATAAAATTAATCGTAAAAGATGGTGGTAAAGTTTTAATACAGGTAGTCGACGATGGTCTAGGCATGAGTGCCACCGACGCGCGGTTGAGTTTTTCACGCCACGCAACCTCAAAAATCCAAAAGGCGGAAGATCTTTTTAATTTGAACACGAAAGGGTTCCGCGGGGAAGCCTTGGCCTCTATCGCCGCTATCGCCCATGTCGAGATGCAGACCAAACCCGATACCGAAGAGCTTGGTACCCATCTTCGGATAGAAGGTAGCGAAATAATTATTCATGAAACTACGGTAACGCCAAAAGGGACTTCGATTGCCGTCAAAAATCTATTTTTCAATATTCCCGCACGACGAAACTTTCTCAAATCGAATACCGTAGAGCTACGGCATATTACCGACGAATTCCATAGAGTGGCATTGGCCCACCCCAAAGTGGCCTTTCATTTTTACCACAATGGCAGCGAACTTTTTAATCTTCCGGCGGACAATCATCGCAAACGTATCGTTACCATTTTCGGAACCCGAACGAACCAAAAACTGGTCCCCGTAGAAGAAGAAACTCCCATTGTAAAGATCAAGGGCTTTATTACGAAACCCGAATTCGCCAAAAAAAGCCGGGGAGAGCAATTCTTTTTCGTCAACCATCGGTTTATCAAGAGTCCGTATCTGCACCATGCGGTGGTCTCCGCTTTTGAGGGACTGATAAAATCGGACACCTACCCGGGCTATTTTTTGTATCTCGAGGTCAATCCCGCATCGTTGGATATTAACATCCATCCAACCAAAACAGAAGTGAAATTCGACGACGAGCATAGTCTTTACGCAATTATACGCGCTACCATCAAACACAGCCTAGGCCAGTTCAATGTGGCACCGGCGCTCGATTTTGATCACGACCCGAACTTGCAAATACCGTACGGCTTCAAGGACAGGTCGGCCGTCATTCCCCAGGTCACGGTCGATGCCGGGTTCAATCCGTTTCAAGAGAATCGGCAAGGCGGTTTTGCGACACAAACCTACAAAAAGCAAAGTGCCCATTGGGAAAACCTCTATGTCGGTATGGAGTCCAAACTGGGTAACGACGATACTGGTAGTAGCATCAGTTATGAATCCGATACTATTACCGGAACTATTTTCGAAGGTGAAAAAGAATCTCCGGAAACCGTTACGACCACATTTCAAATCCGCAGAAAATATATAGTGACCACCATCAAATCAGGCATGGTGGTCATCGATCAGAGCCGGGCGCACCAACGGGTTCTTTATGAGCGGTTTTTGAAGAACAGTACTATCAAGGGAGCCGTAAGCCAGCAATTACTGTTTCCGTTGACGCTTACTTTCTCCACTTCGGAAATCGGCGCTCTACAGGAAATTGAGGATATTCTGGTCTCAGTGGGCTTTATTTTTGAAAAAATCGAGGGAGAATCCATTACCATAACCGGGGTACCCTTGTTAGTGGCCGAAAGCGAGGTGGGCATGGTGTTGGACCAATTGATTACGGACTACCAACAAGAGGTAATCGGCGAGAGTTTCTCGCATACCGATATGTTGTCGAAAACCTTGGCAAAGACACTGTCGGTAAAGACCGGGGAAGTATTGGATCGGCAATCGCAATTGGCCTTGGTCAACGATTTATTTGCCTGCACGGAGTCCATGACAAGCCCTTTCAACAAACCCGTATATATTACAATCACGGAAAACGATATCGATAAAAAATTTATTTAAATGGGAAGATTGACCGATGCTGTTAAGCATTTGCTGATTATCAATGTACTGTTGTTCATTGCAACACAGATATATCAAGAACAAATGCTCACCTGGTTCTCGCTTTGGTATCCAGAGCATCCGAATTTTGAGTGGTGGCAGATCGTTACCCACATGTTCATGCATGGCGGGTTTTTCCACATTGCGTTCAACATGTATGCCCTTTGGGCCTTCGGTACCCCATTGGAACAGATGTGGGGCCGTAACAAGTTTTTGTTCTTTTATTTTTCGGCAGGTCTGGGAGCCGCCATATTACATACAGGGGTCAACTATTTCGTTTTTCATGACGGATTACAGGCCTTGGTCGATCAGGGTGTCGATGAAAATCAGGTTATGGAAATTATCGCCGGCGGTCAGTACAGTCCCGCTTGGAACGATTTGATCGGAGCGGATAAGGTGGACAGCCTTCTAAGTGCCTTTAACACCCCGGCCGTTGGTGCCTCGGGCGCAATTTACGGGGTTCTGGTCGCTTTTGCCTTTGCCTTTTCCGAGGCGGAACTTATGCTTATCTTTCTACCGATTCCCATAAAGGCCAAATATTTCGTACCCTTGTTGATTGCGGGCGACCTGATTTTCGGTTTTACGGGCGCCGCCACCGGTATCGCCCATTTTGCCCATATCGGAGGGGCTATCGCGGGATTCATTATGATGTGGTACTGGAAAAAGAATGATTTTAATGACAAGAGGTGGAATTAATAGGATTATGGGATTCGTAGGATTAACAGGATATTTATGATGAACGGAGGAGGATTAAGATATCAATATGCAAGGCTGAGCGTTTCTGAAAAGCTAATAGCCATCAACGTAATCGTTTTTATCGTTATGGGGCTGACTACTGCCTTGATAGGCCCCAACATCGAAAACTGGTTCGCGTTGCCCCAAGACTTTTTTGATTTTCTCAAACAACCTTGGTCCATCGTCACCTATTCCTTTTTGCATGCCGGTTTTTTCCATATCCTTTGGAACATGTACATTCTTTATGTCGCCGGACGTATTATGCTCAACCTTTTCGATGGTAAACGCTTTTTGAACGTCTACTTTTTGGGCGTGATCTTAGGGGGACTTCTATTTCTGCTCAGCTATAATATTTTTCCCGCACTCATCGGTCAAAAAACTTCCCTGGTCGGGGCATCGGCCGGGGTCATGGCGGTGCTGATCTTTGTATGCACCTATATTCCCAATCAAGAGGTACGCGTTATCTTTTTCAATGTTAAACTCTGGCAAGTAGGGGTTTTCGTAGTTCTGATGGATTTGATTCAAATTCCCATGGGAGGCAATGTCGGTGGACACCTGGCCCACTTGGGAGGTGCTTTCTTAGGATATATTTATGCCAGACAGCTCTTTAAAGGTACGGATATCGGCGAGGGATTCTCTAAATTCATGGACAGTATTTCGAACCTGTTCAAGAAAAGCAGTGCTACCGTTGGCAACGGCCGAAAAAAAGCCCCTATGAAGACCGTCTATCGCAAGCAACAAGCTACCTCCAGCTCGAAGTCCAGCCCCACCAAGGATAACCACCAACAAAAAATAGATGCCATACTCGATAAAATAAGCAAATCAGGCTACGAAAGTCTTTCCAAATCGGAAAAGGATTACCTGTTCAAGGCGGGGAAGGAGGATTAGAGGGCAGTGTTTTTTTCTAAACTAAAATATGTGAAGGGACTATCCGTATTCAATAAAATCGTATATGCGCTCAACCTCATCTTTGTCTTCCTGCTACTGGCTGCCTGTGCGGTGCCTTATCTTTCCGTTACTTTTCTTCCGTTTTTATCCTTTTTAAGTTTGGCGGTGCCAGTATTGGTGGCCATCAACTTCCTCTTTTTTTTGTGTTGGGCCATCCAAGGAAAACGACAAATGCTTCCATCGCTTTTCGTACTGGTATTCGGCTATTTCGTACTGGGGACATTCGTGAAATTGAACTTTTCCAAAAAAGAATTCCATAAAGAGGATTTAAAGGTAATGAGCTACAACATCCGCAGCTTTAATGAATTCGGATGGGCCGAACGTAAGGATGTACTCAATGCCATCAAAGATTTGGTGCAAGAAGAACAACCCGATATTGTCTGTTTCCAGGAAGTAAGTATTGGCATGGAAAAGGATTTTTTAGATTATCCGTATCATTATTTGAAGAAAATACCTACGGGCAACAAGGTGCATTTGGGTATCTTTTCAAAATATCCGATCGTCAATGCCGA
Source organism: Pricia sp. (assembly GCF_041745955.1). Lineage (NCBI taxonomy): Bacteria > Pseudomonadati > Bacteroidota > Flavobacteriia > Flavobacteriales > Flavobacteriaceae > Pricia > Pricia sp. The sequence continues at coordinate 13,078 of NZ_JBGTHY010000153.1, read as the reverse complement.
GACCCTGACTTTTCCTAACAGCATCAACAACGGATCGTATGCCGATATCGCCTATCAGGGGGATACACTGCGCCTTTACAATGTACACATGCAATCGTTGGGCATAACGCCCGGAACCGGGGTATTGCGCTCCCATTCATCCGAATTCCTATATCGAAAAGTCGTAAATGCCTTTAAGAAACAGGAACAACAGGCCGAAATGATGGCGCAACACAGAAAAGCAAGTCCGTATAAAACCCTTCTTTGCGGGGACTTCAACAACACCCAATTTTCTAAAGCGTACCATTTGTTAAAGGGAGACATGCAAGATAGCTTTATCGAAGCAGGGTCGGGCTATGGCAGAACCTTCAACTTTTTACACATACCCTTGCGAATCGATTTTATCATGGCGGATAGTACTTTCGAGGTCAAAGCGCATAAAAACTACAATTTCAAGTATTCAGATCACTATCCGGTGATGGCGTCGTTTCGGTTGAAGGGGGAAAGGAGTGTTGATCCCTAAGGCATTAAAAAGCAATCCATACTATCCGCAACAATATGGATGAGCAGGGCCAGGCCGAAAATCCATGTTTTCTTGAAGAATAGCAATCCTAGGTACACGGCAATCGCCCAATAGCTATGTAAGGGATGAAACCCGATACTGCATCGCCCGGAATCAAAAATGGGGTCCGCCCACAGATGATCGACATCGATTACGATTCCTGCCAATAAAATGAGAGTTACTTTTAATCGGCGCTCCTTAAAAAAAAGTAATCCAATGGCGATCGGCACTAAAAAATGGATGCCGTAATGTACAGTAAACCTAAGCATCCAGGAAATCCGTTTTTTGTTTTCTTAAATATGTCAGGGCGTTCGTACCCTCGTTAAAAAGGAGATCCAGTACACTGGTATTTCCCACGAAGCCGTGCCGGTCGCCAAAAACCTGCACATATTCTTCTTGCCGTATTTTAAGCTTTCGTTTTGCACTGACCAAAAAACGTACATCTTGTACTTGGCTGGGTTCGGTCTCATATCCGGTAGTTTTTTCTTCCGGCATATCGATTTGGAGGCAATTGCAGACCGTTTGAACGGTCTTTACATTAAAATCCAGTAACTTTTCAAAGGTTTGCCAGTACAGTGGAGCGATATCATCCTCATAAAACTCAAAAAACGGGGAAGTTCTGTAGGCGGTCTGTAGGGTACGCCAATGTTGCCGTTGCCACGAGTAAGAATTGTCCAACAAAACGTCTTTATATTTTTGTCGCCCCTGTTCCCCGCCCACATGTCGAATGGGAATGCTGAGCATATGGCGTCCGAGATCCGTACAAACGTAACAGCGGTTTCGGTAGGTCTGTTTTTGGTAATTGTCCGCTACCTCCCATTGGATACGTTTCTGGGCGATGACGGCAAAAGTGGCGATGTTGGGGAAATAGGTGGGGTGTAGAAGGGATTTCAATGGACTAATGGATTAATTATTCAGCAAACAAAGGTAACCATTTGAAAAATTCAAGATTCAGACTAAAACAGTTCAAACGAGCTGTCAAATGCAACCTTTAAATTACCTGCGGCAAATACTTCACCAAAATGCGGATTCCAACGACAAAAACCAACAAGGCGGTCACTCTTTTAATCCCATTTGGCGTCAGTCGTTTGAGGCTGATACGTATACCCAACTGCCCCCCTATCAGTACCGAAGCCGCCAAGGCCAAGGTTTCTTTCCAAGGAAGCTGCAACATATCGCCCTGAACTAGGCCAGCGATACCGGAAAGTGAATTCACCAAAATAAAAAAACTGGCCAAGGCGGCAATTTTGATGGACTTGTCCCACCTCAAATGATTGAGTATCGGGGCCAAAAAAATACCCCCCCCGATGCCTACAAGACCTGATAGCAGTCCGATACCACCGCCCAAAACATAGCTTAGATATTTGGGATAGGTTTTTACCCGTTCCAAGGGGGTTTTTTTGGAAAACGTCTGCCATGCCAAGAATAATGAGGAAGTAACCAAGGAAAATCCCAAAAGAATAAAGAAAATATGCTCCTCCAAACGGAAGGACGCTCCGATGAAGGCCAAGGGAATACTTGTGATGACAAAGGGTAGAAAATCCCGTATTTTGGCGTGTCCTTCTTTAAAATACAAATAGGTGCTGCCCGAAACGACAATTAAATTACAGATCAAGGCTATGGAACGTATGGCGAAAAATCCCCCTAGAAAAAGAGCCAGCAACGCCAGATAACTAGATCCGCCGCCGAATCCTACCGAGGAATACAGCGTCGCCACCACAAAGAAACCCAAACACAATAAAATCAGGCCTTCAATAGGTAACCCCATGTTTCTTTATCTGGTTCATTCCGCCGGAAAGATTGATGAAATAGGCATCGGGACGAGAATTGACAAGCCGCTCGATCGCCTTTTTACTACGAATGCCCGATTGGCATACTACATACACGCTACGGTCAAAATTAATTTCGTTCCGTCGGATATTCAACTCGGACAAGGGAATATTCTGGGCGATTTTCAGATGATTTTGCTCAAACTCCTTAGGCGTGCGTACATCGATAAGTTGAACGTTATCAAATTCCTCTAGACCCAAAAAGGTTTCGGCATCCATAGCGTTATAGTCAGTGCGGCAATCGAAATCATAGCTGGGCCGCAACACATCGATTTTCAAATTTTCGGAGGTAGCGTTAAAACGTATTTTTTGGAATGTATTGGAAAGTCCTTCGAACAATAGGAGTTTACCGGCGAGCAGCTCCCCTACTCCGGTTAGCACCTTCACGGTTTCGAGGGCCTGAAAATTTCCAATGATTCCTGGTAGTATCCCCAATACGCCATTTTCGTTACAATCGGGTATCTCGTCGGCTTTGGGCATATTCGGAAAAAGACAACGGTAGGTCGGTCCGCCATCATGGTTAAACACGCTTACCTGCCCCTCAAATCCATGCAAGGCGCCATAAACAAAAGGCTTTTTTAAGATGACACAGGCGTCATTGATTAAATATCTGGTGGGGAAATTATCGGAAGCATCAACGACCATGTCGTAATCGGCGATGATTTTCAGGGCATTTTCTTTGGTCACAAAGGTATTGTGTGCAATAAGGACGGTTTCGGAATTTTGGGCACCCAATTTTTCGATAGCAACACCTACCTTGGATCGACCGACGTCTTCTTCGGAAAACAGCACCTGACGATGCAGGTTCGACAAAGAGACCACATCGTTGTCTGCAATGCCCAAAGTGCCGACGCCCATGGCGTTCAGGTACGTCAATACGGGAACACCCAAGCCTCCGGCACCGACGACAAGCACCCTTGACCCTTGTAGCTTTTGTTGGGCTTCAATACCAAAACCCGATAAAATGGTCTGTCTGTTGTAGCGTTCGAGATTCATACCTGTTTTTTTTGCTACCGCCTAAAATCATTCAACCCGCAACCTCACAACCGCCTCCTTATACTCCTCCTCCGAATTGGCGTTTAGCAATACGCTCGGACTACTCGGAAAAACCAATTTCGTTTCGTTGTTGATCAAGAATTTCCGGGGACAGGTGCCATTTCCGCTTTCCAAATAAAATTTTGACTTCTCAAACGCAGGGGGTTCCCAAATAGCACATAGGGGTTCTGGCAGCGGGTCTTCCTTTTGGGCGAAAGTAGTCGCCATAACATTCGGGTCTCGGGCCGCTATCAGTTCTTGCAAAGATGCCAAATCGATCAGGGGCAGATCGCAGGCCAGCACCAGCCAAGCTACTTCTGGAAATTTATTGTGGGCGGCTAACATTCCCTTGTAAGGTCCCTTGTACGCATCGTCATCCACAATGGTCTCCATACCCTCGGGAAAATCAGACTTCTGATCGCGCCTAATGCTCACGAAAGTCTGTTCGCATACTCGGCTCAATAAATGGTAGAGAAATTCCCGTTGTGGCATACCGTGATAGGTAATCATGCCCTTATCCTTTCCCATGCGGGTACTTTTTCCTCCGGCGAGCACCAAACCGTATATTTTAGGACCTAAAATCATATTTTCCTCCTGTTTTTTGTTCCAATTGTATATCGGTAATTTTTATATCTTGGGATAAGGCTTTGCACATGTCGTAAATGGTCAAGGCACTGACCGAAACTCCCGTTAAGGCTTCCATCTCGACACCGGTCTTTTCGCAACATTTTACAGTGCAGCGGATTTCTAAAGTGTTTTTCTTCGGATGGATACCGATGTGCACCTTCGACAAATTAATCTGGTGGCAAAGGGGAATCAGCTCCGAAGTCTTCTTGACCGCTTGGATACCAGCAATAACGGCTGTTTGGATGATACTTCCTTTTTTTCCCAAAAAATCCTGCGCCGCTAAGGTTTCGAATACCTGCGAGGGAAATTCGACCCGTCCGGAAGCTACTGCCGTACGGGCGGTAACCGTTTTATCGGAAACATCGACCATTGAAGCGTTTCCGGATTCGTCTATATGGGAGAGTTTTTCTTTCACAATAACTTTAGTTGTACGACAAATGTCCTCTAAATCTTTATTCGACCTCGGCCTTTGTACCTGCCAACCGCTATGCTGGTTTCCAATCTCGAATCTTTTATCTAAATTCTAGGCTCTTTTCTCATCCCCCGATCGACGTCATCGAGTTGTCAAAAACCCCCTTATACTTGCCCTGTGCCTCGAACCCGGTTTTGGAGCGGCTTCCGATGGCCTTTAAAATCTGTTCCTTTACTTTTTCCCCTGAATTTTCGCTCCGCAAGATATCCCGAATGTTCATACTGGGCTTGGCATAAAGACAAGTAATGACATCACCGGTAGCGGAAATGCGCAGCCGGTTGCAGCTGCCGCAAAAAGTGCGGCTGAACGAGGGGATTACCCCAAAGCTACCCTTAAAACCAGGAATCCTGTAATTGATAGAGGTCGATGTTTTTGGGGATTCCAGCTTAAAGTAATCCGGATGGGCTTCCCTTATATATTCCAATATCCGCTTATAATCCCATACAATACTGTCAAAGGTTTTGCTGCCCCCGTTAAAAGGCATCTCCTCCAAAAAACGTACGGAAACATCATAATGTTCCGTAAGTTCCAACATCGGCAAGATATCTTCGGTATTTTGCCCATCGAGGGCAATAAAGTTGATGCGGACGTTGAAGCCTTCCGTTATCAACCGGATGATGTTATTATATACGGTGTCATAGTGATCCCTGCGGGTAATCCTTTCAAAAGTTTCCCGATTGATGGCATCCATACTGACGTTGATATTCATAATACCAAGTTTTTTCAGCTCATCAATATATTTTCCGATAGTCGTGGCATTGGTGGTAATCGATATATCCTTAAGTCCCTCCATTTTCGAAAGCCGGCGCATGAGGACCATCAGATCTTTGCGTACAAACGGCTCTCCGCCCGTAATCCGGATTTTATCGATGCCCTGCGACACCAAGATCTCGCTCAAACGGGAAAGCTCGTCGATAGTAAAAAGTCGGTCGTTCTTGGCGAAATTTATCCCCTCGGCAGGCATACAATAGTTGCAACGCAGATTACAACGATCCGTTACCGCCAGGCGCAGGTAGTCAATTTTTCTATTGTGATTGTCTATTAACATGTTACGTACGTTCAAGTTCAAGCGCAAATTCAAGTTCATCACTGTTTATTCTTCGGCCGTGCCCGGTAACCGTGAGTTTAGAAGTTTATGCTTAAATCTAACGAAGATTACGACAAACCATTAGCCTTTAATTTTTTACCTCTTTCAAGGATGCGCCGAAACCCAGACCGATTTGTTTGTGAACATTTCCTTTTTCCAGATCGGCACGCGTTCTTTTAAGGTATCGATCAGATACCGGCAGGCATTAAAACAGGCATCGCGATGTGCGGAGGAGGCACCTACGATGACTACGGGTTCTTCAACATTCTTAACGCCTACCGCATGACGGATGACGACCTTGTTCAACTTCCATTTTTCGATAGCCTCAAGGGCGATTTTCTTCATTTCCTTGAGTGCCATGACCTTGTACGTCTCAAATTCCAACGACAGGACTTCCTCATTTTCCGTAAATTCACGAACGGCGCCTACAAAAACACAGATGCCCCCGCTTCGTGGGTCCGAAAGCTCGGCGAATACCCGAGAGGTATCGATTACGTCCACAATTTCTATGCTCATATTCCCTTTCATCAGCCCCCGCTTACGGGTGGTATTATGGCTATCTCGTCACTTTCGTTCAAACGATCACCATCCTCTGCATAAGCGCTGTTTACGGCTACCGCTAAAGAAGTGAGCTTCCCGAACTCGGGAAAACTTCCCTTTAATCTATCCTTCAGTTCTGAAACCGAAGCAGGCGCCTGCTCATCCGCACTAAAACGAAAGGAGCCCTTGCCCACAATATCCTTAGCAATTCCGAATAGCAATACCTCCATTCCAATCCAAATTATTAATTACTGATCTTTCATTTTTTGCCTGTGTACTTCTATTTGCCTATGTACCTCGACTGTCTGCCCGAACCGTTCAAATTTTAAATACAAGTTACGCAAATAAAAGAGATACACCATCCGCAAACTCCAAAACATTCCGAATCAGCGTACGGTGCAAAGCGTTCAGCACATAGCTATTGTACAACCTTCGCGTTCTCCGGCATTTGATAAAAATCATCGGGCTTGGCTACTTCGCCCAACGATACGTTTTCAAAAGGCAATGGGTCCTTTGCTTCTTTGATCGTACGGCCATCGCTAGTGTACCAGGTCAAGATTTTTGGAAGCATCAAATCGCCAATTTTCATCCAATCGGCATAGCGAATATAGCTCACATCTTCCGATTTTTCGTTACTTCCAAAAGTAAAGGTATAGCCCAACCAGGCCATTTGATGGGTTTCCTGATCGTAATACAGATAGTAATCGTCTTTAGGCGAGGCGCCGATACCCGCATCATAACTTATATGAATTCCAGGGTATGATTTCCCCTCAAACTCCAAAGCATCGGCCTCTTCATAATTGATACCATCGTCGGCCAGTACAAAAGGCATCGCGTAGAAGTAGAACATCAGGTTGTGGTATACCGCAGGATTGCCTTCATAGGAGTTGTCAGGGTCGAGCACCCATATATCATCGCCGTCGAATCCCATGCCTGTTGTGGGCATTTCTATCTTATCCCTTCTGCCATAGAGGTCTATGCTGTGGATTTCGGCAGCATCAGGTTTGGGAATCGTAAAGGTCAAGGTGCGTTTTTTCTTCCAATTTTCGAGTCCGCCATGGGCATCGAAAACTTGGGTCAAGGCCTCGGGATATTCCTTTTTAGGCGTCTCCATTTCCATTTTTCCTTCTTCGGGTTCAGGTAGTGTTTCCTTGGGCGCTTCCTTACAACTTGTTACCGCCAAGAGCACTGCGGCAATCATCATTCGTTTCATACTTTTCGTTTTTTAGGGTTTGCCTTTTTGGTCGGGATACTTGCCTTTTAATTACTTTTACGGCATGTACGAAAGTAAACAAATCAGCAGTCTTCAAAATCCTCTTATTAAAAAAATAAGTGTTTTACAGGATAAATCAAGGGAACGTAAGAAATCGGGACTTTTTGTTTTAGAGGGATTACGGGAACTGCAACTCGCCATCAAGGGCAATTATACCTTGGATACCGTTCTGTATCAAGGGGATTTGATTTCTAAGGATGTCCTTTTTCAAATGTTGGATGCCTTGGTGCCACAATCCAATATCGTAGGCATAAGCAAGGAAATATATGCCAAACTGGCCTACCGGAAGACGACGGAAGGTCTATTGGCATTGGCGCATTGCAAACCCCATGCCCTGAACGAACTCGTCATACCCTCTAAAAATCCATTGATCCTGATTGCGGAAGCTCCCGAAAAGCCCGGAAACATTGGCGCTTTGCTCCGTACCGCCGACGCCGCCGGGCTGGATGCCGTTATTATCGCCAATCCTAAGTCCGACATGTACAACCCCAATATCATCCGGTCAAGTGTGGGCTGTGTTTTTACGAACAATATTGCGGTAGGAAATACCTTCGAAACCATATCCTATCTAAAAGAAAATAATGTCGCCTGCTACTGCGCCGCCCTTACGGCCTTGAAAAATTATACGGAAGTCGATTTCAAAACCCCTTCCGCTATCGTGGTGGGCACCGAAGCAACGGGACTCTCGCAAGAATGGCTCGATGCTTCCGAACAAAATATAATCATACCTATGATGGGAGAAATAGATTCGATGAACGTCTCCGTATCCGCGGCGATTCTTATCTTTGAGGCGAGACGTCAGCGGGGTTTTTTTTAGTAGGTAGTTGCAGTCGCAACGGCATACTTAAACCCTGCCTCGCCGGCAGGTAGGCTTAAATTTTTCACGCTATAGACTTCATTTAACCTTGAACACTCTTTTCTACATTATAATCCTGATCCTGGTACTACAATTCGTCATAGAAACGGTATTGGATTACCTCAATGCAAAACGTTACGGCGATCCGGTGCCGGACGAACTGAACGATGTTTTTAATGCGGAGGAGTACGAAAAATCCCAAGCGTACAAGAAAACCAACTATAGCTTCGGACTCCTGACCTCGACCTTTTCGTTGCTTCTCACATTGGGATTCTTGATTCTTGGAGGCTTTGAATGGGTGGACCAAATTGCACGAAGCATTACCGACAACCCCATCGTTACGGCCTTGCTATTTTTCGGGATTATCATAATCGGTAGCGATATCGTTACCCTACCGTACTCCTATTACTCCACTTTCGTAATCGAGGAAAAATTCGGATTCAATAAAACCACTAGAGGCACTTTCTTTATGGACAAATTAAAGGGATGGGGTATGATGGCGGTAGTCGGAGGCGGATTATTGGCCTTGATCATCTGGTTTTTCGAGTGGACCGGCAGCAACTTTTGGCTATATGCCTGGGCGCTCGTCGCGGTCTTCACAGTAATCATGAATCTTTTCTACAGCAAGCTGATCGTACCCCTCTTCAACAAACTGACTCCGCTGGAGGCAGGCGGCCTTAAAACAAAAATCGAGAACTATGCCGAAAATGTCGGTTTTGAGCTCCAAAATATTTTCGTTATCGATGGTTCGAAACGCTCCACCAAGGCCAATGCCTATTTTTCCGGATTCGGTAAGGAGAAAAGGATAACCCTTTACGACACCCTAATCAACGATTTGGAAGAGGAGGAAATCGTGGCCGTACTCGCCCATGAGGTCGGCCATTATAAAAGAAAGCATATCGTTTTCAACCTTGCAGCGTCCATCCTATTAACGGGACTTACCCTTTTTCTTTTATCCTTCTTTATAAATAATCCTGAAGTATCCCTTGCCATCGGTGTTTCGCAACCTAGTTTTCATACCGCATTGATCGGATTTGGCATTTTATACAGTCCCATTTCAGAGGTAACGGGACTCCTCATGAACCACCTCTCCCGAAAATTCGAGTATCAGGCCGATGATTTTGCCAAGAACACCTATGTGGCATCCCCTTTAATAACCTCCTTGAAAAAACTATCAAAAGATAGCCTTAGCAATCTTACCCCGCATCCCGCCTATGTATTCATGCACTACTCGCATCCGCCGTTGATCGCTAGGATCAGAAATCTCAAAAAAGTTTAAACTGTTGAACCATCGTGGACTACCTTTTATTAGAGGTTCAGTCGCTACCGCGACTTTGAACCTTGAACCTTGAACCTGCCAACAGCAGCCTTGACCTTAAACCCGGTCGGGCATACTTTTTGTTGTACATCAAATAAGATTATGGTATTTTAGATTAAGAACTCCCGAGAATGACACAGGCCGCACTAGAACAGGAAAATAAAAAAATCGCCAAGCAGTACAAAGAATTGCTGCGTATCAGCTACCAATATTTGTCCGACGACGATAAAAAACTGATACGGGCCGCCTTCGAGGTAGCTGTCGACGGGCATAAGGACCAACGCCGCAAATCGGGGGAGGCCTACGTATTCCACCCTATTGCCGTAGCCAAGATCGTGGCCTCCGAAATCGGTCTTGATGCTACTTCTATAGCCTCTGCCCTACTGCACGATGTGGTCGAGGATACCGAATACACTCTTGACGATATCGAGCGTATGTTCGGGGAAACGGTGGCGCGTATCGTAGACGGACTCACGAAAATCGCCCATCTTAAAAAGGATATGAGCACCTCGCAGCAGGCCGAGAACTTTCGGAAAATGTTGCTTACCCTGAACGACGATGTCCGCGTTATTATCATCAAAATTGCCGATCGGTACCACAATATGCTCACTATGGACGCCATGCCCGAGCATAAACAGGTGCAGATGGCCTCGGAAACCCTCTATATCTATGCGCCGCTAGCCCACCGAATCGGACTCTACAATATCAAGACCGAATTGGAGGACCTAAGCCTCAAATATACTGAACCTAGGGTATATCGGGACATTAAGGGTAAAATCGAGGATTCGAAGGAAGAGCAACAGGCCTATATCGATGCGTTTGCCGACACTATCGATAAATCATTGAAAGAAGAAGGTCTCAAATACATCATCAAAGGCAGGATGAAGTCGATTTTTTCCATCCGCAGGAAAATGAAGGCCCAAAATGTTTCCTTTAACGAAATTTACGATAAGTTCGCCATTCGCATTATTTACACGTCAGACCGTCAGAACGAGAAGTTTTTGGCCTGGAAAATCTATTCCATAGTGACCGATCATTTTACGCCGAACCCAGTTCGTTTACGGGACTGGATATCCTCTCCGAAATCAACGGGATATGAAGCCCTTCACATTACAGTTATGGGACCTAGGGGACGTTGGGTCGAAGTGCAGATACGCAGTGAGCGCATGCACGAAATCGCTGAAAAGGGCTATGCGGCCCACTTCAAGTACAAACACGGCCAGCAAAAGGAAATGGGTATCGAGATATGGCTGAACCGGTTACAGGAAGCACTGGAAAACGCCAATACCAACGCGGTTGATTTTGTCGAAGAATTCAAGTTGAACCTCTATTCCAAAGAAATCTTTGTATTTACACCTAAAGGCGAATTGAAATCCCTTCCCAAAGGCGCCACCCCCCTAGATTTTGCGTTCAACATACATACCCATGTGGGCATGAAAACCCGCGGCGCCAAAGTGAACGGGAAACTGGTGCCTCTCAATACCACATTGAATAGCGGTGATCAGGTCGAAATCGTCACCTCCGATCAAGCGAAGCCCAACCAGAATTGGTTGGACTATGCCACTACGGCACGGGCGAGGGCCAAAATAAAATCCTCGTTGCGGGAAGAGAAGAAAACCACCGCCGAAGACGGTAAAGAAGTCCTACGCAGAAAGCTGAAATCCCAAAAAGTGACCCTTAATGAGGATTCTATCAACAAGATGGTCGTATTCTTTAAGCTCAAGACCAGTTTAGACCTATTCTATAGGGTCGGTGTCGGTTCGATAGATAATCAGATGATCAAAGATTTCGCGTCGTCCTACAACAATGCCTTTATCAGTTTTTTCAAGAACAAAATACGGCGAACCCCCGTTCCAGAGGGTATCGATAACGACGAGATTACCTCGAAGTTCGACATGCTCGTTTTTGGACAGGAGGAAGAGAAACTGGACTACAAACTCTCGCTATGCTGCAACCCGATTCCCGGCGATCCCGTTTTCGGATTTGTCAGTGTCAACGATGGGATAAAAGTGCATAAAAAAAACTGTCCCAATGCCATTCAGCTCCAATCCAATTACGCATATCGCATTATTAACGCCAAGTGGATAGATTCTACGGAACAGGAATTCCGGGCCGATATACAACTTACCGGTATCGACAACATGGGGTTGATCAATGAAATAACCGAAATTATTTCCGACGAGATGCATGTAAATATGCGTAACCTTAATTTCGGTACCGACGGTGGCACTTTTACGGGCAAAATAACCGTTGTGGTCAAAAATAATAGCATCCTGAAGAAACTGATTTCCAACTTAAAGCAGATTCATGGCATCGATAAGGTTAGTAGGGTCTGAAAGTCTATAAAGCTTTATCCGCATGTATGGCAACAGGATATCATCGTCATCCGTATTTGATTTTTGAGTTTGTATTTCCGTTTGTAACCCGGATTTAAAAAAGAACTGTACCTTTGTAAATCGACGTAGAAGGCATCACATTATGGCAGCAAACAAGAACCAAGAAATCGTAAAAAACGTTTTTACAACCTTTTTAGAGGAAAACGGACATCGCAAAACGCCCGAGCGATATGCCATCCTTCAAGAAATATACGATAGTGAGGTGCATTTCGATATAGAATCGCTCTATATCGGCATGAAGAACAAAAACTACAGGGTCAGCCGTGCCACGTTATATAATACCATAGAACTTTTATTGGATTGTAAACTGGTACGCAAGCACCAGTTCGGCAAGAATCAGGCGCAGTACGAGAAATCGTATTTTGACCGCCAGCATGACCACGTCATCTTGACCGATACTGGCGAGGTAGTGGAATTCTGCGACCCTCGGATACAATCTATCAAAAAGACCATCGAAGAGGTGTTCGATATCAAAATCAACACGCACTCGCTCTATTTCTATGGCACTCGCAATGCTCACAATGAAGAAGCCAGTGAGCCCGCCGAAGCGGAAAAAAACAAAGAAAATACCAACAGCTAACCCAATTTCACCAATGGCAGTAGATTTATTGTTAGGCCTGCAGTGGGGCGACGAAGGAAAAGGAAAAATCGTCGACGTACTGACTACAAACTATGATATTATCGCCCGTTTTCAAGGCGGTCCCAATGCCGGGCACACCCTTGAGTTCGACGGAATCAAACACGTATTGCATACCATACCCTCGGGCATCTTCCATAAAAACGCAATGAACATTGTGGGTAACGGGGTCGTCATAGATCCGGTTATTTTTAAGAAAGAACTCGATGCCCTCAAAAAATTCGACCTCGATGTAAAATCGAAACTGCTCATTTCACGAAAGGCCCACCTAATATTACCAACACATCGACTCTTGGATGCCGCCTCGGAAACCGCTAAGGGAAAGGCAAAGATCGGTTCTACCTTAAAGGGGATTGGCCCGACCTATATGGACAAGACCGGGCGTAACGGCATGCGTATCGGCGATCTTGAACTGGACGGTTGGAAAGAAAAATACCGCGCGCGTGCCAACAAGCACGAGGCCATGA
>NZ_JBGTHY010000152.1:0-10512 GCF_041745955.1 Pricia sp. | reverse complement strand
CAATATAGGCTCAAAATAGGCCGTGATGATGTATTTGGGGTCCGTATCCTCCTGTGTGGGATAGTATTCCTCGATCAAAAAGGGCAGAAATGCGAACCGGTTCCGGAAGGGGTGCGGCAAGATATACTTGGTATGCAGGTCGCGAAGCGAACTGAAAATCTCCAACAGTTCGTTATGGAATTGATGGTCGTCCGCCTCACCGCCCGGATCGGTTCTTGCGGCGTAGCCGATGTCCCGGATCATCAGGTCGATGCGATGTAGCGGATTTACCGCGTACATCGATTGTTTCAGTACCTGGTGAACGTATACTTCGCCGAGAACGATCTTGGCCTGCTGCAAAATGCACAGTTTTTCGGTAAAGGAAAGATTGCTGGACGATTTAAGGAAGGTAGCCAAAGCGATGGGTTCCTCTAGCGCGACGGATTTTAGACCCTCCAATACATAATCGCTGTTGGACAGGGAAAGCGACGGTCTCCCGTAGAACCCCGGAAGGCCTTTGCGTACGTAATCGGGCAGCGGATGGTACGACATTCTCCGGAAATGCTCATTGTCTTCGATAACGGTCAATTTATCCAGCGGTAAAGGTTCGGCCAGTTCACTGAACGGAATGCCCGCGCCCCATTCCAAATGTCCGTCCTCCAACACATGGCCATCGGCGTCGACGTGCATGTCCGGCACCAGGATCCATTCGATATGCAGGGGATTGTCGAATGACGACAATAGGGGATCGGCATTGGCATTTTCCAATTGGTCCGCCAATTGGTCCAGGTTCTGCAATCCTGCCGCAATTTTGTCTTGGGCGGCTTTTAGGGAGATACCGTTCAAAATATTTTCAGGGTCGGATTCCTTTAAATAGATATAGCGCGTAGCGTTTTCGATCTTGAACTTTTCAATATCCGAGGTTTCGAAGTCGAAATTGTTCAGGACCCGCTTTTGGGCACATCTCGGAACACCGTTTATGAATACGCCTAAAAGATGTTTCTCGGTAGCGCCTATCAATTTTTTATAGGGATCGCCATGATAGCCACTGACAATGAGCATATCGGCCTTCATTCCGACTTCCAGAGATCCTAGGGCATTTTCCCAGCCCAAGATCTTGGCGGGATTGGCGGTTACCATTCGAACCAATTCCTCATCGGTAAATATAGGTCCGGCTTCATGGTTTTTGCTCACCAGATAGGCTACTTTTAGTTCTTCCAACAAATTTTTGCTACCGCTCGGGGACCAATCGGAACCCAAGGCGATAAGCACTTTGCTTTCCTTGGCCGCCTTGACATCCGAAGTGCCACCGTAGAGAATCAGATTGCTCATGGGCGACCAGGTCATGGAGCCTTGCCGGTCACCAAGCACCTTGTAATCTTTCGGTTGTAAGGCCGTGCAATGTATGCCGTTCAGTTTGTTGGTGATGGCCCAGTCGGTGTCGTTGATCTGTAAATTGGTAAAGAAAGCCCTCGCTTTTTCATCGACGCCTTCCGATAGATGCAGTAGTCTGGCCTTGCTATCCGATAACGAGGCCAAAAATGCTTGGGCGCCTCCAGGTTTTACGTCCGCGATTCTGGTCAGGGCTTCCGGCAGTATCTCCTCATTGGTTTCCTCCACATTTCTAATGAGTCCGTGGAATACTTTTTTGGATAGGTTAGAATTGGCCAAGGTCAGTCCCTGAGAGGTGGTTACGCCCCCGATCATCGATTTGCATTCCACATACCGAACGATGGCCTCGGGAAAACCGGGCGATTTCCCTAGCGTTTGCATGGGTCCGGTAACATTGATCCGGTAGCCCTTGATACCGGCCCATTGCCCCCTGTTGCGGTATTGCTTGTCCGCTACCCAATACGGCAATATGTTATAGGGGAGGTGATTGTGCAGCTCTATCATTCCCGGATAGAGGGTGCCGCCCGATTTGATGACATCCGATTTCGCAAATCCCTCTGGATAGCCCTCGCTTTTGAGCCGTAAGGCCGTGATAATCCCGTTTTCCACGAATACCAGGCCCCTGTCGATAACGGTGGACGTTTTGTCCATGGTTACGATTCTGCCTTCCAGGGCATATTTTAGTCCGAAATGGGCATGTATGGTATTGTTGGGCATACTTTATAGGGAGTTTATACGGATTCCCAGATGATGTTTTTTATCCTATCGGCCGGGTCTCTCCGACTGTTGGTGCCATTGGTACCGTGCCAAGAGGGGATGCCGTAGGGCAGGTCGTATCTTGGGATATCGGTCAGGTGTAACGCCTTGTCCCATTTACCGGAATAGGGGGTGAGATCTACTATAGTGGCATCGTCCGGTTCCAGAAAATCGGCTATATCAGCCAGCTGACCGTTCCAGTTGGGATGTGTCGTGCTCTCGGGTGCCGTGGGATGGACTAGGTGGAATACTTTAATATCAGTATTGTTTTCCCAATGTTCCACGGCATGTTTGGCACCGGCCCCGAAGCTTAGGATGGCCTGAATGGGATTTCTCTCTAGGATAGTGTTGATGAGGTCATCCCTAAATTTTTTTAGTGGGACTTCTAGGGAAATACCTCTCATTTCGGTGTCGAACTGACCTTTGATGCTATAGGCAAAGGTATTTATTATGGTATAGGAACGGGTAATGCCCACTTTATTGAGAAACTTCTGAAGCCGCTGCCCCGCCGATCCGACAAATGCCCTTCTGGTAATGGCCTCATCCGTCGAGGGATCTTGGCCAATGACCAATACTCTGGCTGTATCGTCCAATCTTCCCCGGTACAGAACCCCTCCAAATGAGGTTCGAAACCGATCTGATGGATGGTTTAAATAATAATCTTCGGATAGGCTTGAAAATTTTTGGCCCCAGAAGGGCGGCGGACCCGGATCATATTCATTTTGGAGACTTGCCCGATAGATGCTTTGTGCGGCAAGAAAGAACGGGTTCGATCCAAGATCTGAGATGGCCGCTATTCCGAAGGCCTGCTTCAAAAGGTCCGCATCCTTTTCGGAAACGCCCTTGAGATTATCCACCGGCATTTCGCCCAAGGTTCTAAAGGAGGTCTCGACGTGGGATTTATTTACGAGTTTTTCCAATGCGAAAGACATATAACCAATTTTTGGGATACTGTCGGGGGAGGCTTGAAAGGCGCAGATTATTCAGTGCCTTAGAAAGTTGTCGCAATGTAATCCAATTCGGTCAGGGAAATTATTGGAACTTCATACCTTGTCGCTTTTTCTGTGTATTTGGTGCCGATTCGCACGATTCCGGTCGGCGCTCACCGATTGATCTCCTCGATCAAATTCGCCACCAATGCGGTCCATCCGGTTTGGTGGGCGGCACCTACACCCCGGCCATTGTCACCATCGAAATACTCGTAGAACAAGATAAGTTCCTTAAAATGCTCATCGGTATATTTCTCTTGGTGTAGCGCATTGACCGGGCGGTTTCCATGTTCATCCTTCTTAAAAATACGGATAAACCGTTTGCTGATCTCAAAAGCGATTTCCTTGAGGTTCAAATGGTTGTCGCTACCCGAGGGATAGGGGAATTTCAAATCGTTCTCAAAATAGTTGTGATATTCCTTGAGCGTGCTGATGAACAGGTAGTTCATGGGCATCCAGATGGGGCCGCGCCAGTTCGAGTTTCCCCCGAACATGTCGGTGGTGGATTCGGAAGGTTCGTATTGGATACAATAGGTGGCTCCGTCGATTTCGATATTGTACGGGTTCTCATGCGCTTTGGATAACGAACGAATGCCATGGTCGCCCAAAAATTCCGTTTTGTCCAATAGACTTTGGATCAATATTT
The DNA here is from genome assembly GCF_041745955.1 of Pricia sp. NCBI lineage: Bacteria > Pseudomonadati > Bacteroidota > Flavobacteriia > Flavobacteriales > Flavobacteriaceae > Pricia > Pricia sp. The sequence continues at coordinate 6,750 of NZ_JBGTHY010000152.1, read as the reverse complement.
TCAAGCGTTCGAGCGGCACCAACGACAAAAGCACGTCCTTATCGGGGCCATATTCTTCGATGACCTGGTATTTATGGGTATCCATGCGGTACTTTCGGTACCATTCCATACTTGATTTAAAACGGGGCAGTTTGTCCAGATGTTCTTTTCTGATGTTCAGCACGGCCGTCATTGACAGCAGTCCCGATATGGAGCGTACCTTGATGGGCAGCGATTGGCCATCGGGCAGGATCAGCTTGTCGTAGAAAAATCCCTCTTGTTCGTCCCAAGAACTCGACGAGTCCTCACTAATTTTATTCAGGGCCTCGGCGATAAACACAAAATGACCGAAATATTTAAGGCACATATCCTCAAAAGTGTCGTCGTGCATGGAGATTTCCAAGGCTATTTCGAGCATGTTGAGGCAGTAGAGCGCCATCCAAGAAGTGCCGTCGACCTGCTCAAGGATGCCATCGCCGGGTACGCCGTTGCTACGGTCGAAGACCCCAATGTTGTCGAGGCCCAAAAACCCGCCTTCGAATACGTTGTTATTGAGTTGGTCCTCACGGTTGACCCACCAGGTGAAGTTCAGGGCCAGTTTGTTGAACATACGCTTCAGGAATTTGATGTCGCCCTGGCCTGTTTTGCGCTGTTCCATCTGATAGATCTGAATGGCCGCCCAGGCCTGTACCGGGGGGTTCACGTCGCTGAAGTTCCATTCATAGGCAGGGATTTGTCCGTTGGCGGCCATATACCATTCCTTTGTGAACAGCAGCAGTTGTTTTTTGGCGAACCCGTGGTCGACCATCGAGAAGGTGACGCAGTGAAAGGCGCTGTCCCAAGCCGCGAACCAAGGGTACTCCCATGCGTCGGGCATGGAAAGTATGTCGTGGTTGCGCAGGGTTTTCCAGTTGCTGTTCCGGCCGTGAAGACGTTCTTGGGGCGGCGTGGTGTCCGAATCCCCTTTCAGCCATTGTTCCACATCGTAGTTATAGTATTGCTTCGTCCATAGTAATCCGGCAAAGGCCTGTTTTTGGATTTCCCTTTGTTCTTCGGATGAATTTACGGTCAGCGCCTCTAAGAACGATCGGGATTCCTTTATTCTTTCCGAAAAAACGGCATCGAAACTTTTGCCAAAGGGGGAAGCCAAGGTCTCTGGTGTAAACCGTAACCGGATAGTCTTGGTTTCTCCCGCTTCAATGTTCAGTTCGTACAACGGTGCAAACTTGGTACCTTCGGTGTTTTTTTCGGCAAGCGAATAGTCGCCACTAATTACGGCCTCATTGAAAAGGTCTTTTTTAAAGGGATGGTCGTTAGTGCCGTTAAAGACCCGCTCCATATTTGTCTCGTTCTGGGTAAAAAGAAGTTTGTTCGGGGTATCGAAATACAGGTTATACTTGCCGACATAGGTGTGGTCGACCGAAACATGGGGGGATTCTTTTTTGCCATGCTTTTTGATAATAGGTTTTTCGGGCATCCCGGTAAAGCTCCAGAAATTACGTATCCAAAGGGTGGGAAGTAAGGTGACGGGTGCGGCATTCGGCCCTCGATTGCTAATGGATATTTTTATGAGGATGTCCTCTCCTTCCGCCTTGGCATATTCGGTATAGACATCGAAATACGCGTTGTTGTCGAAGATACCGGTGTCCAAAATTTCGTATTCAAGGTCGTTTTTTCCCCGTTTTTGGTTTTCCTCGGATAGTTGTGTATACGGAAATTCGTCTTGCGGATATTTGTACAGCTGTTTCATATAACTGTGGGAAGGGGTATTTTCCAGATAATAGTACAATTCCTTCACATCTTCGCCGTGGTTGCCCTGAGGACCCGTCAGGCCATAAAGCCGTTCTTTTAAAATCGAATCTTTTCCGTTCCAAAGGGCGACCGCAAAACAGATGTTACAGTAGCGGTCCGAGATGCCCGCCAGGCCATCCTCGCCCCAGCGATATGTGCGACTGCGGGCATGATCGTGCGGAAAATAGCTCCAGGCATCGCCGTTCGCGCTATAATCTTCTCGCACGGTTCCCCATTGGCGTTCGCTCAGGTAAGGTCCCCATTTGAGCCAATCTTTCTTTTTGGAGTAGTGTTCGTCGAGTCGTTGCTGTTCTTTGTTGTTTTCGGCCATATAAAGTTATGTACGGGATTAACGTTGAAGATATAAAATTTAGAAACCTTCCTAAGTTTTAATTGTGATAGCATTAAAAATCTTATTTAAAGCGTCTGACCCAAGCTGTTTTTTTATACTTTCGGATATCGGATGAAATACAAATGCGAACACAAGCTCAAAATAAAATAGTAACCCAATAATCCCCCCAGCCCTTTGCTTTTTTATCCGGTACTTTTGATCACCTCCATACAATAAACCATAAATACCGAACAACGAGCTATGAACGAAGTTTTTTTCGACGAAATACGAAACGGCAACCTTAAGGAAGTCAAGGCCATGTTGGCCAAGAACCCGGTGCTGCTCGACAGTAAAGATCAACGCGGTTCGACCCCGCTAATCATGGCCACCTATTACGACGAACCCGAAATCACCGACCTGTTGTTGCAGCACGGGGCTAAGATCGATGCCAAGGATGCCTCGGGCAATACGGCCTTGATGGGCGTTTGCTTTAAGGGATATACCGATAGTGCCGAAAAGTTGATAAAAAAGGGCGCGGATGTAAATGCACAGAATGGGATGGGGGCGACCTGTTTGATCTACGCGGTAAACTTCAACCGCCCGGATATCGCCAAACTGTTGTTAGAAAAAGGTGCCGATACCACAATTAAGGACAATCGCGGCAATACGGCCTTGGACCATGCGAAAATTCAGGGGGATCCTGGTCTAATTGGGTTGTTGGAAAAACCATAACCTCGGTCGATGCCAGAACAATTGAAATCGGAATTTGATTTTACCGGTAGACCGAAGCTACCCTTTCCCCAATTTTGAAAACGATATGAAAGCATCCTTAAAAACAGCCCTGATACAATCGCCATTGGCCTGGGAGAACCCGGAAGCTAACAGAACCCATTTTTCCAAGGTTTTACGGGATGTTTCTTCGGATACCGACCTTATCATACTTCCCGAAATGTTCAATACCGGTTTTACGATGAACCCCGAACATATTGCTCGGGAAGAAGGCCCGAAAACCGTGGATTGGATGCAGCAAAAAGCTCTGGAAACCAATACTGCGATAGTAGGAAGCCTTCCTTTTTTTGAAAACGGCAGCTACACGAACCGCCTCTTTTTCGTCGAACCCAGCGGAAAGATCGCGCAATACGACAAACGCCACACCTTTACCTTGGCAGGCGAGGACAAGGTCTACAGGGCGGGCACCGAAAAGCTGATCGTGAATTTTAGGGGTTTCAAGATATGCCCCATGGTCTGTTACGATCTACGCTTTCCCGTATGGTCGAGAAACACCGAAGATTACGATATGCTTATCTATGTCGCCAACTGGCCGAAACCCCGAATCACCGCTTGGGATACCTTGTTAAAAGCAAGGGCCATTGAAAACATGGCGTATTGTATCGGCGTGAACCGTGTAGGAAGTGATGAGGTAGGACATCAATATATCGGGCATTCCGCAGTGTATGACGTTTTGGGCGAGCAGATCGCTTTTTCCGAAAAGGAAGAAATTGTTTACGCTACCTTATCCAAAGAACATATCACGGCTACAAGGGAGAAATTAAAATTTTTGGAGGATAGGGATCATTTTGAATTGACTACCGACCTCAATCCCGTATCCTAAAAGTTTCCTCCAATTCCCAATTCGCCCGCACCTCGACGGTGTCCGGGTAATAGCTGACCTTTTCGGGCTGTCGCTTTTTAAGATAGTCGCCGGTATCCCATTTTTGGTTGGCATTTGTATCGAAAATCACACGAATGAAATACTTGGCCGGTTCTATGTTGTTAAATTCAATAGCTTTTGGTTCGGGGGCGAAGATTTCACGTTTTAATATGCCCTGTTCGTCTATCAATTCTACAATTAAGGGATATGCCGAACTATCTGCTTCGATATTGAACCTCAGATTGCCGAGGTCGGCGTAGCTTGGGGTCGATAGGTTGTAAACTATAGTATCGTTGGTCTCCCCAAAGAAATCGGTAATCGCCCCGGGCAAAAGATCGAGTTGATAGTTTTGGTTGGGTTCAATCTTGAAATTGAAATCCACCTTATTTTCCAAAGTATCAAGGCCCGTTCTAAAGGAAACCGCCAAAGAATCTTGGTCCATCATACTTATTTTGGTCGTGTCAAGGACCGAAAGCGGGGTGTTTGCCCCTATATAAAATGGGTCATTAAAATTGAGCGAACCATTTTGATTGGCATTCAATTGCAAGGAATCGAGGCCCACTTTTCGACTTTTTACGGTAAAAGTGTCGATTACCTTGGCCTTCTCGTTGGTAACGGTAAACATGATGGAATCCATTTCAAAGGATGTGAACCAATAATTAAGGGTGTCCTTATCACGTTGTTTCAATATTTTGGTGCTAACGGTATCCGGTAGGGGAGTGAGCGGGGTAATCGCTATATCCCTAGCATCACCGAAGTAACCGAATTGAATGCGGTTCTTTGATACTAAGCTGGGTACGGCCATGTTGTAGTTGGGCACTTCCTTGAAAAGGGTCAATAGATAGGTAGAATCCGTGGGCAGGGTCAAGGTGTCTTCCATGAATCCTATTTTGTCGACGTTCTGATCGAATATATTGTTCTTGGCCTCGTCTTTTAGTGCGAAAAGTTTATACTGGCCTTCCTTGAGGTTCCGTAAACGAAAAATGACAGTACTGTCCAAAGTATTGGTGATGTAGTTCGGCGGTCGTTGAAAAATAGTAGAATCGGTATACGCCGTATCTATTTCGTAGAGCATCACACTTATAAACGCATCGGCCTTCCTTTTAAAGGCATCCTGTATTACCCCGGATACTTTCAGCGAATCGATATAGTCTCCGGTAGAGAAAACATAGGTCAGAAAACTGCTGGGGTTACCCTCGTTATTGTCCTGTACGCTTTGGCCAAAATTGATGGTATAGGTCGTGTTTTCGCGTAAGGTATCCTTGAATTTTAGTTCAAGATATTTGCTCGCACCGCCTTGGGGTTTGATTTCCGGTTGGTATTTCAGGGGCGGGGAAACGATCAGTTGGTTCTGTATGTCCTGCAACTTGATGAATTCATCGAAATAAAGGCGTATCCTCTTGGCCTCAAAATTAATGGTCATACTATCGGGCTCGGTCTTTACGAGTTGAGGTGGGGAAATGTCTTTCGGCCCCCCGCTAGGACTTCCCCGCCGCGCGCACTGCCAAAGGGCGGTCGCTAAAAGAAATAGAAAAAGAAATGCCACAAAACGACGGATCATCTAGCTGGAATATTGAACTCGTCTTGAGTTGTTCTTTTACCTCGGTTCCAAACAACAACTCAAGACGAGTTCATTGGTGACAAAGAAACGATTATTTTGGTAGCAGGTCGAAACGATAAAGGGATTTTTAACATTCTGATACGGCCAAACGCTTTACGCTAGACCCTATCGCCAAGGAAAGCGTTCGGCGAAGAGCGAATTTCGTCAGTTCCACAACTTCGGCACAACGGCCATACTTGCCAAATAAATCGTTGTTCCCGTTGCTTGTAGCAAGGTTTGGGCACAGGCTTCCATGGTGGCGCCCGTGGTAATCACATCGTCGACCAAAAGAATATGCTTGCTTTTTAAATAATCGGCATTCGATAAGGTATAGAGGGACTTATCGTCTTGCCATCTGCCAATTCTTCCCTTTTTGGTCTGGGTCTTGGTGTTCGCCGTCTTAATGAGGATGTGATCTACATATTCCGCTTCGAGATGATTGGCCAATTTTTGGGCAAACCCGGCCACTTGATTATAGCCTCTACGCCTCAATTTTTTAGGATGCAAAGGTACCGGAACAACCATATCGACAGTTTTTACCAATTCCCCATTCCCTTTTAAAAGCTGTCCATACCAATCTCCCAAAAATTCGCTTACGCACTCTTGATTTTTATATTTTAAATGATGGATCAATCGCTGTACGTTGCCATTTTCCGAGAAAAACAGGAAAGAACTGGCCTTTTTTATGTTAATTCGACCATAAAATATACGGTCGACGGGGTTTTCATCGTTAAAGCTGTACTCGGTGAGCGGCATATCGTTTCGGCAAAGGGTACAGATAAGTTCCTCTCCTCGGTGCAACTGTGCAGTACACCCAAAACATATCCGGGGCATTAAGACCGAATTGATATCATTTAGTATCTTTGTTAAATTATGAATCAGCATAATAGCTCGCCTTTAAACCATCTTCTTAAAGCCCACACTCCCCAAAATGGACGGTCAAGATAAGCAATTCAATTATAAGATAGTCCTAACCGCTCTGGTTGCCGTTATTATTGGTATTCTCATCGCTTTTTATTATAGTTATGCGCAATCGAGAAGTCAGATGGCCTTTTTGGAACAGGAAAAGGGACTGCTAGTTAAAGACCTTACCATGATGAAAACCGACGTCGATCGGCTTTCCGCGCTCAACGAGGTTAACGAAATCGAGCTTGAAAGCTCGAAATATCGTGTTCAACAATTGCTTGATTCCATCGGCCGATTGAATTTTACCGTAGAAAAGTTGCGGGAATTCAAGACCGAACTCCGCCGACTCGAGGCGAAGAATGACAGCCTCAAACTCAAGAATAATTTTATGAAGTACAACAATATGTTGCTATCGGACAAGAACGAGGAAACACTAAAACAGATGGAGGAACTCAGAAAGAAGAGCAGTTCCTTGGCAGAAGCGGAGGCATT
>NZ_JBGTHY010000151.1:0-11659 GCF_041745955.1 Pricia sp. | reverse complement strand
GATGCAATGCAGGTGTGGATGCAGCGTGAGTTGCTGGCCCCAGGTATGCAGAATGCAGATCATACCGGTTTGTGTACCGAGGTGTCCGGGGTCGTGCCCAAAACCGTTGAGTGTACTCCAGGCGGCGGCAAAGAGGCTGTCGTAAACGGCTTTGGGCTCGTACATGGCCAATTGGTTCAGCTCGGAGGGCAAGGTGAAAACCACATGAAAGTACGGCACGGCCAGCAGGTCCCCAGCGCGAGCTGCGATCCATTGTTCACATTTGTGCCCCTGGCACTTCGGGCAGTGCCTGTTGCGGCAACTGTTGTAGCTGATCTCGACGGTGCCACAACGGGTACACACATCTGTATGCGATCCCAGATCGGCTGTGCGGCACCGGCGAATAGCGTTTAGTGTGCGCAATTTCCACCCGTTCATGCCTTTGATGCCCGGTAGCTGTGACCAATGCGCACGAAGCACATCGGCCACCTCGTATATGGGGCGCATCAAGCGGGCGTGTAGAGCTTTTCCAGCGGACTGAAAGCGCGACACGTATCCGTCTGCGCCACGTGCAGATACACCAGCGTAGTGTCTATACATTCATGCCCCAGGAGGTCTTTTACGCTCATGATGTCCAACCCCATTTCCAACAAATGGGTGGCGTAGGTGTGGCGGAGCGTGTGTACCGTTATAGGCTTGGATATACCCGCTTTTTTGGCGGCTTGTTTTACCGCCCACTGTACCCCGCGCTGGGAGTAGCGACTATCGAATGCGCCCCCGGCCCGGCCCGCCACCGGTTGCTTGCCGGTAAAGAGCCATTCCTGCGGACACTCGGCCTGAATATAGGATTTTAGTCCTTTGATCAGCAGATCGCAGAGCGGTACATACCGCGACTTACCGCCCTTACCTTTGCGCACATGGAGAGTTTTACGGTCAAAGTCCAGATCGTTGAGCCGTAGGTTGCGCGCTTCAAAACAGCGCAGTCCACAGCCGTATAGCAGCGCGATCAATACGCGGTGCTTGAGCAGATGGGCGGCTTTCAGCAAATGCTTTACTTCCACACAACTCAATACCACGGGCAGCTTCTTCTCTCTTTTGATCTGGGGAAGTGCTACCCGCGCTTCCTGCAATCCGCTAATGCGAAAGGCGTAACGCAAGCCATAGACGGTAAATTTGAAATAGCTCTCGGACGGGGTCTTGTGCTCTTGCTGCATCAAGTACAGGAATCGTTGATCTGGTCTTCGTCGAGCTCGGTGGGCACTTCCTGAAAGTGAAGTGCCATTTTTGCCACATGATGGGCGTAGTTCCTCAGGGTGCTCCGGCTCTTGCCCGAGATGCTCATGCGCTGCTCCATCAATTGGTACAGCCCTTCAAAGCCCGCTACATCGGCACAGGCACGGTCAATCAGATTCTTTTTTTTTCATGATGTTGATTTTTAGGATTTATCCTTTAAATTTAGCAAATCAGAACGAAGTTGTGTGCCGGTGGAAAACTGGACTAACTACCGAAGGTTTAGTGCAACATGGGCTTAGCAATATGGGGGCAGAAGAATAAAGGTTGAACATTTGTTTTTAATTTAACTTTAGTACAAGGGCTGAGCATTTGGAATTCTATTACCCCCCACATCGCCAAGCCCCGCTCGTTGGCTAAAATAGCAGAAATCAAATTTCAGCGGAGAAAAGTTCTTTAAAAGTTAAATTGAGATTACCGATAAAGCGCAAATTAAATCGTTACGATTTTAAGCAAAATGGTGCAATTGAATATTGAAACGGAAAACTTAAAAAGAAAAGTTTCAAAAAATAGAGAAAGTTGAAACGGTCAGATTTTGCCAACCATTTTGGAATTGAGTAACAAACCCGATAAATATTCCAGATTTATAAAACATCAAACTGATTGAGAAATAGACAGTTTAAGTTTAGAACTGAAATATATACTTCAAATAAAAAGCTATATTTTTTAACACCATATATAATTTATACTGATGCAAACGACAAACACCCAACTAACGATTTGCTATCTCCCAACTAACGATTTCCCAGTCGAACAAATCTTATAAAAACCCGTTGTACGTCATCTTGGAGCAATAAATAAGTTATTCATTTAATAAAAATAAAACGACTGCCATGATAATTAGTCCTCTTTTTTTTGCATTATTTGCCCTTACTGTGTTTAATTCATGTTCTTCTGACTCCTCTACACAGGAAGATACTTATCTTATGACGGTAAAAGAATATAAAACAAATATTCCTCTTGCAGGAGTGAAAATTAGTTTATACAAGTGCACAAATTATGACAATGAATTCGGCTGCCAATCCAAGGCAGTTTTTGCAACACATTTTACCGATCAAAACGGTCAATATGCTTTTACCTCGAGTAAATATAGTCAAGTAAACGAAGGAATTATTTTATCAAAATCGCAATACTGGGATATGCAAGGTAATCAAGGAGAAATTCCTATGGAACCAGAAGCAATAGTAAACCTTACTCTTAAGACAAGTAATGCTTATCCTGACAAAAGTTTATTTCAATTGAAAACTACTGGTGAACTTGGAAGCGCAAGTTTTGAAACCTTTATTGCTCCCAAAGATTCTACCTTTAGTTACAGATTATTTGGAAATGAGATAAATACAATTAATTGGATAGTTTTAACAAAAGAGTTAGGTTGTTATCAATATTGTGATTACGACACGATTGCAAGTGGAAGTTTTATTTTAAATCCAAAGAAATTTGAAACACTAAACTCTTCAGTCGATTATTAAGTATCCTTAAATCCGCAGGTCTAAAATTAGGGATTAAAATCTAGGGATTTTAGATTTGTGCGTGCGATATCTTGGCCTTGTTTTGCCCATTTCCGGATTTTCGGTCATGGTCTTGGCGGAATTTCGGCTCCGTCCGGTCCGTCGGCACTGTTTTCGCCTAAAACCCGGATTTTTTCGCCTCCCCGATGAAAAGACCACGCACGTTCCCCCGATGCGGGGCCGGTCGCCCGGGCCTCACTCCAGGAGCAGGTGGTACGGCCTGGCGGTGTACAGCTTTAGCACTTTCCCCCGGCCCCTTCTTATCCATTTCACGGGCAGGGCCACGAAGCGGAAGATGAACTTCTTGAGCCTGAAGGTGGCCTTTACGAAGTCCACTCTTTTGGCCACAAAGGATAGGACGAAGCGGTATAGGTTGTGGCAGATCGCGGTCATTATAAGGAACACCGTGTTCTGCTCCAAAAAGGAGAAGGGCATCTTCTTCCAAAGGAAGTCGTTGTTCATCTCGTCGAAGAGCCGCTCGCTGTTCCCCCGTGCGTTGTAGAAGCCCACTACCTCCAGGTCGTTCATGTCGGGGTCGTTGGTGATGATCGCCCGGTAGGTGAAGCTGTAGCCGGTAAAGAGGTCGCCCTGTCCGTCGTCCCTTTTTTCCCTGCTGACCACATAGCGGTAAACCCTCTCCCCGCCGAACTGTGCGTATTCGATGGTGGCGACCCCGTAGTCCCTGTGGCCGATCTCCACCTGCTGCCAGTCCGTTATCCCTCTTACTATATCGCAGAGGGCGGCGCAGCGTTGGGCGCGGATATAGAAATAGGTGCTGTTGGCCTTAACGGTATCGACCACCTCCTTGGTAAAGGAGCCGCAGTCCATGCGGCTGCGCTCGATCTCGATGCCGCTCTCCCGAAAGAGCGCATAGGTCCTTTCAAGGGTATCGGCCTGTCCGAACTTCACGTTGCTGTTGCCGTTGCGCCCCTCGATGTACACGGGGCAGTTCCCTATCGAGGCAACGCCCGGAAAATAGCCGTCGGCCTTTTTGTAGCCCCGCTTGGAGTCGTATTTGCCGGTGGGGAGGAACTGGTTGTCGAAGTCCGGGACGTGGCCTTTCCCCTTGGGCGAGAGTTGTCCGGTCCGCAGCAGAAGGGCTACCATCAGGCCGTTCATCTCGTCGTTGATGCTCAGTTCGTTCACCGCACCGCCTTTGGAGCCGACGGCCCGTTTTTCGGTGTCCAGTTGTTTCTGCATCCGCAGCAGGGTGTCCGGGGAGGGCACCTTGAAGCCCTCGAGTTGGGAGAGCTCGCCGCCCAAATGGTCGGCGACGTCCTCCGCACAGTCCCCGCCGCACAGGGTGAGCATCAGGTAAGAGCGCACAAGGTCGCCGTAACCAAAAGTGGCGCGTACGTCCCTCGGGCCAAGGTGTTCGTCGATCGATCCGTAGATGTGGGCGTCCGCCAGGATCTTGTCGGCAAAATTAATGCCGCCGAAAGTGTGTATCTTTTCTTGGGAATATGTATATTTCATCCGCGACGATGTTTTCACCTAAATTGGTGAAAATATTCTTATCGGGCAAGCCCTGGGGACATTGTTTTACAGGGCTTCCCGATTTTTTTTCAACAATGAGCTGCGGATTTAAGGAGTATCTAAAAAGTAAAATACTTTTATCAATAAATAAGGCGAGCTTACAACAATATGTTATCTGGCAAGCCGGGTTTCGGTGCTTCGTTGACAGAAAATCAGTAATTCAAACGGCAGTGCATTGAAGGTAGTTTAGTTGGAAACTCCAACCCTGCATTTAGCTGGAGGAGGATGTTATATCGACAAATTATATGTATCGGTCAATTAAAAATTAAGGATACTGTCATTTGTTACCGCTCAATACCTGATCCTCATTGTTCACCAAAAAATCCAAAGAACGCTTTACAACATAGTTAAGTTTCAAATCTTTTTGAGCGGCGATGATTGCAATTTTTCTGTGCAATTCTCTTGTTACCCTAACATTAAAAACCCCTTTATAGACTTTGTCCGGTTCTTTTCCGAGCTCTTTGCATGTGACCAAATAATCATTTACGGCTTCCTTAAACTCTTTTTCAAGATCTTTTACATTATCGGCCTCAAAGTTTACCAAATCATTAATGCCCTCTATTTTACCATAAAAAACTTTATCTGACGCACTAAAGCTTACCGTTGCTATATAACCCTTGTATTTTAAATAATCTTCCATGATTTCCCAACTATGACATCAAAAAGATGCCGGTTACAATAATTATTTAGATGCCAATCTTTTCAAGTACTTGCCTGATGGCATATTGTTTGACGATGTTCTGCGGGTGTGGTTTGTGTAAATTGATGATGTCATTGTTTTCATTCACAAATTTTCGTCGCGAACCACCTGTCTTACCTTTTTTCGATAACTCTTTATAACCATAATGGTTCAACACTTTTACCAACTCGTCCCAAGTGAAATTCTTGGGAACGGTTTTAAAGCGTTCAATAAGCTTTTCGATTTTTGACATAATCAAAATTACGAAATACATCTATATATGTAACTAAAAAATAGTTACAATATTATATTTTGTCTATTAAGTTTTGGTTTCTACGCTAGTAGATGGGGAGTATCCAAAAAATATTTAATGCCATTTATCGAAGCGTTTCATCACTTTTCCATGCGTTGTGAGTTCTTCCTTGTCGGCTTGAGCAAGACCTGTTTCCACCTCTTTTTTCTCCACTTCGTCCATGCCGTCCCACCAATCGACCTGCTCGTCCTCGAACACTTTTTTTGTTTTGGCAAGTACGGTCTCCTTTTGAGTTTGCGGCAGCAGGTGTATCAGTTCCAGTTTTGTTGCTTCGATGTTCATCGCATTTGGGTGTATGTTAACAATAAAAATAATTTATACCTAAAAATCTAAATTGAACTTTTTCACTCCAAAATCGGCCCCCGTTTTCGATCGGGCCTGAATTTTTGAAGGATTTTTCCCGACAATATTTCCCCCGGCCGTCGGCCCCCATCTTTTTTCAGGTGCCGCCGCCCATTTTTGCGCTTTTGCGTGCCGTTCGGGCGTACCTGTCCCTGGCCTTCGCTCCATACTTCGTTTTTTTTTTGCCGGCGGGGCCCTAGGCCGCATCCAACAGCCCCTCCAGTTCCTCCCAGTCCTCCCGGAAGAAATGGTGCTCGTACATCTTGAGCTCCGTGCGGCGGCCGCTGCGCGTTATCCTGGCCGGCACCTTCACGAACCAGTCCATAAAGGTACGGTGCTCCTGTCTTTTGAACCTGTCCTTCTTTCGGCGCAGCATCACCGAGATATTACAGGCGAACACCGCCAGTTGCCACAGGATGTCGTTCGCCCAGAAGTCGTTCGTCAGGGTGCCCCCGGCCATCGTGTGGCCCTTCACCTGCTCGATCCAGGTCTCGCTGACCGAGCGCCGTTTGTAGATCTCGTGCAGTTCGCCGGCCCCTTTGTCGTAGCTGCTGGCGTAACAGGCATATTGGTAGACGGGGACCAGGTCCCGCCCGCCGAGGAACTCCACCTCGACATACTCCTTTACCGTGCGTACGGCCCTGAGCGTCCTGGCCTTTTTCCAGGTCTTCGCCCTATAGGTGAACTCGCATGTCGCGATCTCCCCTTTCGCGTCCGCCGTTGTCCATTTCCGTGCGCCCAGCAGCTTTTTCAGGTTCTTCAGCTTCACCTTTACCAGATAGTCCCAGCCGTAGCCCTCCAACAGGTCGAAGAGCTCCCCGGAGAAAAAACCGCTGTCGGCACGGAAGAACACCTTCTCCACGGTTCCGGGCAGACCGGCCTTGACCTCCCGCAGGAAATCGGTGATGCCGTTGGCGGTATATGCGGATCCCGTCCGGAACCAGCTGTGGTAGAGCATCTTCATTTCGCTCACGAAGACCAGGAGCGGATGATAGCCCTTCGCCCCCTTTTTTTTTGGGGCTATAGCCCTTGGCGGCCCCTTCCTGGTTGCCGCGGACCGTCCTGACGGTCGAATCCGCATCGAGGGTGATGCTTTTAAGGCCGCTCTCGCCCAGCCACTTTGAGTTTCTTGAGAGCAAAAGGCCCTGCAGCCTTCGCGCACCGCCCTGGCCCAGTCTTTTCAAGGTCGCGGAGATCGCGTTCTCGTTGATGCCCTTCCCCAGTTTCAGCAGGGCCTTCACCAGCCCGTCGCCGCTGAAGTTCGCGATCTTGTTCATGCGCGCGATCCCGCTCAGGGAGGCCATGACGATACAGGTCAGTACCTGGTCGGCCCCGAACTTCGTTGCGTTGTGCCACCGGGTGGGGAACCCCTTGCCGATCATCCCGACAAGGCCCTGCCCGTTCATGAACTTCATGATGGGGTTCAGTCCGGAGTATTTGGTGATGTTGCCGCCCGTGAAAGAATTTTTTAGGACCTGCGCTTTCCCGTTCAGTTTTTTCTTCGTATTTTTCATCTTGAAAGTGATGTTTTTTATTGCTGGTTTAATGTTGTAACACTTTAAATATAAGCAATTTACATCACTTTTTCTTGTTTTTATTTTAGATTTTTAGGTTATATTTTATTGCTGTTTTTCTTAAACTCTTAGCGCTCTTCAAAACGAAGGTAAATATTCATCAAAATTATCCTCGTTTTCGCAATAGGTGTAAAAATTACTCTGGTTATTTTATTGAAGTATGGATTTTTACTTCTAACGGCATTGCCCCCAAATCCTTACCATACTAACCATGCGCCGGATCCTGTTTCGATTTTATAGCGTTCCTTTAGATAAGCGTCAGGTAAAATCGAAATAGGGCGCAACTGCCGGGTACCAATAGTCTTCTACCGGAAAAATTGCGAAGTGGTCCGTGGCATTGTCGAAATGGAATAACTCTACGAGTTATTTCCAGTCCGACAAGCGATAAATCATTTAACAACTGCCACCGATCCAATCCTTCCACATCCTTTGAGGGATGTTCAAGGATTTCTCCATTTTGCCTAAATATCTTCAAATTTCCCATTGATCAACTCTTAATTTTTTCGCTTTCGGTACATCCCTAAAAAAGGGCTTTTACCTTTTGGGAAAGGGTATTTCTTTTTAAAGCGGAGCGGAAAAGGGGAATAGCAAGAGGGTAACGCGCTAAAGCGACGTTACAATATACAAATTATTGATTTTCAAGGAATTGAAAATGATTCTATTTTTAGGTTTAGGCTAAATTTTCGTCAAAAGTACCGATACCCCTAGAAAACATTGCAAAAATTTACAGTAACCAGTTGTAGTAACATTGATCTTGAGATAGTTAAAATATTGCAATTCAAGTGATTATGTAAAACTTTAGCATTCTTAAGGTTTCTCTATTAGGGCAAATTTGATTACGAAACCCCTGAATGGCCTATAAACACTGTAAAATAGTACTGTAGTGGAAACAGAAAACAAACGAAAAAGTAATTTTTCGGCCATAAGTATCAACCGGATAACCGCGAAGCGATTTCGGGCCTATTCCAAGACCGTTTCCAAATCGCATTCGGAAACTATTGATACTATGATCGATTTTTTTGAAAAAGCGAAAATCACCCCAAAAAGCGAGGTGATAATCAGTTTTATCAGGTTTCAAAATTATATGATAGGGCGGTTCGATTATATAGAGGAACTGTTACGCAGAATGGAAAGGGAACATTTGAAGCCGACCCATGATATGCTTAAAAGCCTATTCGATGGAACGGCACTGAAAAGGGAAAAGCAGCAACCCTTGCTTCTGGATAAGGCTTCTATCCAAATGACCAGGGAGGAATGGAACATGGAAGAAGGAAAAGTTTCTTTCAACAAGTACCATAATGTCATAATGGCTAGGGGCAATGACCAACGGACTTTTTCGAAAGTGCTAAATAGTATCGTCAAAGTAGAGCCCACCTTTGGAAAACCCTATTTCAAAGTGGAAATAGATGAAACTGAGCTGGACGGCATTCGGCAGGAACTAACAGGGAGGGAATAAATCCACCCTCCGTAATGCATAAGCGGGATGCGCCCTATGGAATTTTTGCTTAACGCTAATCTGCCGGAACACTACAAAAACCGGACAGGATCCACGCGCAGTTAAGTTATGGTAAGAATTGGGGCTCAAGGCAACCTTCTTATTTTTTTAGAAAAAGGGCAATTTTCTCTATAATCATTTTAAAACGTTCAGATTGTCCTTCATAAAATAGATTACCCCGCATTGCTTCTTGAAGCATTGAACTGTCGTTTATTTTTTGTAGGCGCCTGGCAAGAAATTCTTTTACGTTAGCTTCTGAATTTATTAAAACCTCATGCCAATCCATCCTATTATTTAGGATATAGGTAATGTCCTCGAAGTCTTTGCTATAGCGTGGGTCCGAGCCTCCACGATCGGTAAAGGCCGAAAATTTACTGGCCAAGAAATAGGGTAGTGGCATAATTTGAATCTGAATTTCATCAATGAGAACAGTTTCACGTTGGTCAAATCCATCCGCAAACCATTGGTTGGCAGGTGCCCATCCGACGGCCTTTGTACTCATTACATCAATCAAAATATCGTCCAGTTTAAAGCGACAGATAACCCCTAGGTCAGCGGACTGTTTAAATCCCTTATCAACCAATAGTTCCCTGATTTCTTCTAATTGGGGTATGGAAAGGATTTGTAGACTGATATCAATATCCCTTGTAGGTCTGACATCGTCCGCAGCAGGGTCATTGATATATAGACTTACCGTAGCCCCTCCGACATAGATAACATCGTTGTTGAGTTCACCTAGAGTTAAGGCAATTTTTTTTATTACCTCTTTATTTATAAGCGTATTCTTCACTTGATTCGCTTTTCGAGTTCTTCAATGGCGAGATTCCGTTCTCTTGCCCTGCCCAAACGCAAGGCATCGGTTAACGCCAAAAGCTCATAAAGTCCAGCATCTTCCAGACAGGCTTTAGGAACGTTCGGGTGCAAAGGCTCTACGGCAAATCCTCTGTTCTCGCCTTTAGCATACGGCCAAACGTAGTTTTGCTCACTTTGGATAGTTTTATTGAGTGGGGGGGCACTATGGGAAGTAGGTACCCCGCGAACTAAGGATGAAGGTTGCTCGGGATATACGTAGCGTAAACCATGAGCCAGAAAATCAAGCAATGCCAATTTGAAAACACTCTTTTTATCGGCAGAAATAAGACCGGCTATTTTACTTCGGTTCAAAGATTCGCTGACCTCACTTTGACTAATATGGAGTTCGTTGGCTAAATCTTTGTGAAACCACGGTTGGTTGCCTTTCGCTATGATTTTAAGGAGAATGACCACGTCATGTGGCCTCATTCCGCTATGTTTCTTCATATCTCTAATTTGCAATTCGCGAATCGCGATATGCGAATCTAAGAAATATTCTTGAATCTACAAGAGCAGCCTGCCATATTCTAATTTTGCTTTTTACTTTCTTGAGTTTTCATTCCGGCCAACTTTTCCTTCAAAATTGCCATATCATACTCCACCTTTTTGTTAATAATCTTCGCGTAGTGCTGTGTAGTGCGCAGATTCTTATGTCCCAACATCTTTCCCACGGTTTCAATGGGCACGCCATTGGATAATGTGACCGTAGTGGCAAACGTATGCCGTGCCAAATGGGTAGTCAGGTACTTTTTGATGCCGCAGAGTTCGGCGATTTCCTTTAGATAGGCGTTGGACTTCTGGTTGCTCAAAACAGGCAGCACACATTCGCCGTTAACCACTTTGGGGTGATTCTCATATTTTTCCAAAATAGCTTCGGCACTCGGGAGTATGGGAATACCTAGTTTGGATTTGGTCTTGGTGCGTTCTGCCTGTATCCAAAGACTGCCATCGATGTGACGAACGATATTATCCTGATTCAATTTTTGCACATCGATATAGGAAAGCCCGGTGTAGCAGCAGAAAACGAACATATCCCGAACCACATTCAAGCGATTACCATCGATTTCTTTTTCTATTAGGTCTTGCAGTTCCTCTTTGGAAAGAAAGTCCCGTTCCACGGTTTTAAACTGGACCTTATAATTATAGAAGGGGTCTTTGGAAATCCAGTCATTGGCCACGGCCATTCGGATAATCTTTTTGAAGTTGTTGACATACTTTAAAGCGGAGTTGTGGTTACAGGCTTTGGTAACTTTTAGAAAGTACTCGAACCCCTTTATGAATTTTAAATTGACATCCCGAACTGGAATATCGCTTTTGCGGTATTCGGTCTTTAGGAATTCCTCTACATGATTTTTGGTGGTATAATATCGCTTCCAAGTACCTAAAGCAAATTCGATACCCACTAATTTTTCCATTTGTTGATTGTGTTCTTCAAAGAGTTTGACCAACATTTTTAGTTTTTCTCCTTTTCCCAAATATTGGTTTTTGATATCCGATGAGGTGAAGGGTCTGTCCTCATCCATAAGTCGCGCATGGATCTTGTTTATTTTGTTCCGAACAGCATCCAAATACGAGTTCAATTCGTTCGCCTCTAGGTTCGTTCCCCGCATTTTCCCCGTCCGAGCACTCCATTTTTCGGGGTCAACTTTGCGTGAAATACTCAATTCACTTCGCTGCCCGTTTACCGTCAACCGTAAGTATATAGGGACTTGCACGTCTTTTTCGAAGTGCTTTCCTTTTAGATAAAATAGCTGGGAAAAAGAATGGCTCATTTTAGATATCTTTTTTAACACAAATAAAGGTACAAAAAAGAAAAATACCATTTTTATAATTAACATATTATCAGTTAATTACAATGAAATCGGTGAGTGTTTTTGAAGGTAAAAAGTACTCACCGAATAGGTGACTTTTTATATGGTATTAATTGGATTCAAATGAATACAAATAAAATAAAATACCCTGTAAATCATACGATTACAGGGTTTTTGGTTTGAATTGGTACTGTTCCAGTGGAGCCGGAGGGATTCGAACCCTCGTCCAAACAAGCAATTACAATGCCTTCTACGTGCTTAGTTTCCGATTGGTTTTCGA